>CAYRJS010000276.1:0-3874 GCA_964424535.1 uncultured Aquimonas sp. | reverse complement strand
CTACTTCGACGCCGAAGCCATCGCCGAGCCACTGGCGGCATCCACTATTGATCGCCTCGCACAGCAGAACCTGGCGAATCAGCGCGGCAGTGACCGCGTGCCGGGGAAGACCAACGGGGCTATGAAGGCTGTCGGTCCGCGTTTCGGCGGCAGCAAGTACGGCGACGATGCTCGGGATGAAGCCCGTACGAAATCCGGGAACGAATGGTCGGGCGCCGACTCCGGCCTACGCAACAAGCGCAGCGTGTGGAGCGTCGCCACGCAGCCATTCCCTGACGCGCACTTTGCAACATTCCCGCAGGCCCTGATCGAGCCATGCGTTCTCGCGGGCGCACCGCCCGGCGGCACCGTGCTGGACCCCTTCCTCGGGGCAGGAACAACCGCCGTTGTATGCGAGCGGCTGGGGCGACGCTGGATCGGCTGCGAACTGAACACTGAATACGCCGATATCGCAAAGCGGCGTATCGAAAGCACTCAACCGGGGCTGCCGCTGGCGCTGCCGAAACAGGAGGCCGCACATGGCTGAGCGATTTCGACCATTCCCAGGCTTCCACCTTGGCATTTCGGATCTGCCACGGAGGGCGGCGTGATGGGCATCAAAGCACAGCACCTGGTCAATGTGAGCGGAGGCAAGGACAGCACCGCCGCCTACCTGCTGGCGATCGAATCCGGTCGCCCCTTCCGTGCCGTGTTTGCCGACACCGGAAACGAGCATGAGGCCACCTACGAGTACGTCGCGCAGCTGGCTGCCAGAACCGGTGGCCCACAGATTGAGGTGGTGCGCGCTGACTTCACCCAGCAATTGCGACGCCGGCAAGATCATGTCCGCAAGCACTGGCCCGATGAACTGCAAGAAGGTCGAAAGGGCATGTGGGAGTGGCATTCATCCAAGGGCGCGAAGACACCCAGGCCGACAAGTGAGCCACCGGTTCCAACCAACCAGAACCGCTCCACCAAGGTCCGCGTTGATGGGGGTGCATGGCGCTGGCGCGTACCCCATCAGCCTCTGACTCCAGAAGCAGCACAGCAGCGCATTGACGAAGCATTGGCATTGCTTGTCCCAACAGGAAATCCCTATCTGGATTTGTGCCTGTTCAAGGGGTTTTTCCCAGGATGGAGCCGGCAGTTCTGCACCGAGGAATTGAAGATTTCTCCGATTGTTGAGCAGATCGTTCTGCCCATGCTCCGTTCTGGACCGGTGTTGCAATGGCTCGGAATCAGAGCAGAAGAAAGCCGCAGACGCGCCAAGGATCCTCGGTACAACCGGCACGAAAGCGGTAGCTGGCTGTGGCGCCCGATTCTTCGCTGGCGTGAAGAACAAGTCTGGGAGATCCACCGCCGGCATGGTGTGCCTCCGAATCCGTTGTATCAGGCCGGCGCAACCCGCGTGGGCTGCTGGCCCTGCATCAATTGCAAGAAGGATGAGGTCCGGCTGATTGCCGACCTGACACCTGAGCACATCGAGCGCGTAGCGCGCTGGGAACGCATGGTCGGAGATGTAAGCAAGTCCCGCTCCGCGACCTTCTTCCCGGCACTTACCGATCCCACCGACACCGACCGTCCTGACCGAACCTATGCATCCATCCACGACATCGTGGAATGGAGCCGGACGGGTCGAGGCGGCAGGCAATTTGACCTCTTTTTCCAACAGCAGGCCGGAGGCGGATGCACCTCCGATCTTGGCCTGTGTGAAACCTGACGATGACAAGGAATCTGGCAATGAACCCGAACTATCTTGAAGCCCTGCGCGAGTTGCATGCAGGTGCGCAGCTGGACGCACAGATCCACCCTGATGCGATCGTCACGGCTAAGGCACTGGAACATGCGATCAGTGCGCTGATCGCGCTACATGGCCCGGACGATGAAGTGCGGCGCCTGGACGATGAGGAATGCGTTGGCCTGTTCGCGGCCGCGATGAAGACCAACATGGCGATCAACCGCAAGGATGCTGGCGACCAGTCAGGCTCAATCCTGACTGATCAGCGATCGCTGTCGCAGTTGCTGATGGCTCATCTTGCGACCGGTGATCCGATCGCGGTGGCCAACATCTGCTGCGCGCTGTGGAACAGGCACGAGAAGATCCTCGTTCCCGAGTTCCAGCTCACCGACGATAAGGGCCAGCACCATGACACGCGCTGACGGCAGTGGCGACGCCCGCTCGCCGCAGATCATCCAGGGTGCATGCCTGGATGTGATGCGAACCCTGGAAACCTGCCGCTTTGATGCAGCGGTGACCGATCCGCCCTATGGCCTGGGGTTCAAGCGTCAGCAGTGGGATTACGAGCTGCCGACGCTGCCGGAGCTGCGCGAGGTCTTCCGCGTGGTGAAGCCAGGTGCGTACCTGATCGCCTTCTCCGGCAGCCGTACCTATCATCGCCTGGCCAGTCGCATCGAGGATGCCGGATTCACGATCCATCCCTTGTTGGCGTGGATCTTCGGCAACGGCTATCCGAAAGCCCGGAAGCTCGAGATCGAGGGGCTGGAAGAATGGCGGTACGGCGTGAAGGCGCTGAAACCGGCACTGGAACCCATCGTCATGGCTCAGAAGCCCGCCAGTGAGTCCAGCATGCGTTCCAACGTCCTTCGATGGGGGACAGGGGCACTCAACATCGGGCAGGCCCGTGTGCCCGTACAGGGCGATTCTGACGACGAAGATGCGAACGATGGCGCACAGCTCGGGCGCTGGCCTTCCAATGTCATTCATGATGGCAGCCAGCAGGTGCTGGATGCCTTCCCAGATGCACCCGGGGCCAGCAGCGACACCAAGGCCAGTCACCAGACCACGCAAACCGGTGGCCGCATATTCAACGGTGTTCGCAAGCCGATGGATCTACAGGCCCGTGGTGATGTAGGCAGTGCGGCCAGGTTCTTCTACTGTGCCAAGCCCACAGCACAGGAGCGCAATGCGGATGGCCCGAACCTGCATCCGACCGTCAAGCCGCTTGCTTTGATGCGTTGGCTTTGCAGTCTGGTCACCCCACCCGGTGGCGAGGTACTGGATCCGTGGTGCGGTAGCGGCACAACAGGCAAGGCAGCCGTCGAACTTGGCTTCGGGTTCGTCGGCATCGACCAGGATAGCGAGGCCGTGGAAACGGCGAGGCGCCGGGTTGCCGGCGCGCAGCCCGGCCTGCCACTTTGATGACCATTGAACGAGGGACACCATGAGTGAACAAGTGAGATCCTGCCGCTATTGCGGGTGTACCGATGCTGATTGCAGCGGCTGCATCGCACAGACTGGCAAGCCGTGCAGTTGGATCGACAAGGACGTGTGCAGCGCCTGTGTTGAGAGTCATTTGCCCGGTTTGGTCAATGGTCTTCGCGATCTGGTCAAGTCCGGTCAACTCGCCCCAGCGCCTGCTGGAAAGAATGAACTGGAAGCTACTCTCAGTTCGCTCTACGACGCCGGCCACAACGCCGGTGCCGGCAAATCCTCCCAACCAAAGCAACAGGCGGTTGAACAGGCCCTGGCCACTATCGCCAGCATCAAACTTGCTCCAGCAGCGAGCGAAGTAACCCGCCAGCTCATCACGCGGGATGCCATTGGGAAGAGCAAATACGGGGCTACCCTGGACCGCAGTGACCTATCTGTTGCCGACTGGCTCCAGCACATGGCCGAAGAATTGCTGGATGCCGCCGGGTACGCGCTTGCAGCGAAGCGAGAAGCTCAAAGCGTGGGAGTACGAAGTGAGGGATCTGACATTGCCAAGCCTCACGCATGCGGTCACGATGGCCGACCGCCAGTACACCCCCACCAGATACGAACGAACCCATGAGCACCTCAAGCAGAATACTGACCCAAGCCGAAGTCTGGGCCGCGATCGACGCCGTTATCAGTCAGGGCGAGCGACCCACGAATGCGGGGTTGCGCGAGTTC
>CAYRJS010000275.1:0-3898 GCA_964424535.1 uncultured Aquimonas sp. | reverse complement strand
TCGGCCTGCAGACGGGCGATATAGGCATCGGCCACGGCTTCGAAATCGGCCGGCAACTGGCCCTGCATGCGTCGGGTGAACTCGGCTGCCAGATCCGGATAAGCCGTCTGATAAGCGGCAAAGGCGGTATTCCAGGTCGCTTCACGCTGCTGGCCAGCCGCACGTGCATCCCAGGCCGTGCGGATGGACTCGGGAATCTCGAAGGGCCCGTACGGCCAGTTGAGCGCGGCCCGGGTCGCGGCCAGTTCGTCCTTGCCCAGCGGGGCACCGTGGGAAGAAGCCTTACCGGCTTTTTGCGGCGAGCCAAAGCCGATGGTGGTCTTGCAGCAGATCAGGCTCGGGCGGGCGATTTCCGCCTGGGCGGCACGAATCGCCTGGGCCACGGCCTCGGGATCGTGACCATCCACATCCCGGATCACCTGCCAGCCGTAAGCTTCAAAACGCGCCGGGGTGTTGTCGGTAAACCAGCCTTCGACATTGCCGTCGATGGAAATGGCGTTGTCGTCGTACAGGCCGATCAGCTTGCCCAGGCCCAGGGTGCCGGCCAGCGAGCAGGCCTCGTGGGAAATGCCCTCCATCAGGCAACCATCGCCCAGGAATACCCAGGTGGTGTGGTCGATGATGCTGTGACCGGGACGATTGAAGTGCTGCGCCAGGAGTTTTTCTGCCAAGGCAAAACCCACGGCATTGGCCAGTCCCTGACCCAGCGGGCCGGTGGTGGTTTCCACGCCCGGTGTGGCATGGGCTTCGGGGTGACCTGCGGTCTTGCTGCCCAGTTGCCGGAAGTGCTTGATGTCATCCAGCGACAGGTCGTAACCGCTCAGATGCAGCAAGGCGTACTGCAACATCGATCCGTGGCCATTGGAAAGCACGAAGCGATCCCGGTTCGGCCACTTGGGATTGCCCGGGTTATGGCGGTAAAAGTCGTTCCACAGCACTTCGGCCATGTCGGCCATGCCCATCGGCATGCCCGGATGACCACTTTTGGCGGCTTCGACGGCATCGGCAGAAAGAAAACGAATGGCATTGGCCAGTTCGCGGCGGCTGGGCGTCGTCATGGGCAGGCATCACAGAAAAACGGAAGGATTCGAACCGCGACCGATCCTGTCGCGATCCACGAAGAAACATCACCCGGCAACTGCAGTCACGCGTCGCGTCGACATCAGACCGATAGATGTTCCAGCCCGTTATTGTCTCACCGGAAACTGCGGAAGTCTCGCCAGGCCTTATGGCTCGCTGGCCGGATAGGTTTCGGCTTCTTCCATTTGCAGCATCGGGCTGGCTACGGGCTCAGGCTTGGCCGGCCGTGGTTGCGTCGTTGCCCCACGGCACTGCCAGGCGCTGAAACGCTGCTCGCCGTACGCCGGTTCTTCCAGGGGCTGGATGCTGTCGGCGCCCAGTTTCATGGCCTCGTTGCGGGCCAGGGTTTCCAGTTCGTCACGTACCTTCAGATCGTTGCGCTGATACAGTCCAACACGATCCTTGACCGAAACCCCGATCTCGCCCAGAGCACTGCAGGCACTGGTCGAGGCGCTTGCGTCCAGAACCCGTACGCGGGTGGCACCGGGCTCCATCTTGACCCAGGTACACGCTGCCGGCAGCAAGGTGAGGCCGGCAAGGACGAGAACAGGCAGCAATCGACTCATGGGATTTTCCGCTTGCAGAAAAAGATCAGGGTGGAGTATCGCACCCCACCCTGATCCGCGCATGGCTGCATGATGAATTGGCTGTTAGCGCACTTTCTTGCCGTTGGCATCAAGCACGGTCACCTCACCCAGCTTCAGTGCGCGCACGGGCTCTTCGATCTGGGACAGATCACCGACCACGACCCAGGTCAGGGTTTGCGGCCGGATCTGGTTCGCCGCGGCACGCACCGCATCCAGGCTGACCGCCTCGGTCCGCGACTTGAGCGTGGTGACGTAGTCATCCGGGCGCTGGTAGCGCACGATGCCGCCAATCGCACCCATGACCGAACCGGCGGTTTCATAGGCACCAGGCAGGCGCAGGATGTTGTTGAGCTTGACCTTGTCCAGTTCGGTTGCTTCCGCCGGACGATCTCCGCCGGCAAAGGCCTGGATATCGGTGCGCATTTCCGCCATGGATTCGGCGGTCTTGTCGATCTGCACCGGGGCAAAGCCGATCCACGGGCGCTGGCCCTTGGCGGCGCTGGTGAAGCTGTAGGCGCCGTAGGCCCATTGCTTTTCCTCACGCAGCTTCATGTTCAGGCGTGAGGTGAACTTGCCGCCGAGCACGTCATTGGCCAGATCGAAATCGAGCATGTCGGGCGCCGTGATGGAATTGACCACCTGACCGACCAGGATATTGGCCTGGACTGCACCGGGCTGGTCCACCAGGAAGACGCGGGTCGCTGCCGGAGGCTCGACCGTGGACACCGTTGGCAGGGCCAACTTGCCATGCGGCTTCTTCCATTTGCCGAAACGGGCCTGCAACGCCGGCACGATCTCGGCCAGGGTGGTGTCGCCGACCACGAGGATGGTGGCGTTGTCGGGACGGATCATGTCGTGGTGGAAGGCCACCAGATCGTCGCGGCTCAGGGCCGTGATCGAATCCTCGTCACCGGTACCGCTGAAGGGGATGGCATAGGGGTGGCCTTCGCCATACAGCAGCGGCGGCAGCAAGCGCATGGCCACGCTGTTGGGGCGGGTCTTTTCCTGCTGGATGCCGGCCAGCCAGGCCCGACGCACGCGGTCGATTTCAGACTGGGAAAAGTCCGGACGCAGCACGACATCGGCCAACAGATCCAGCGAGGGATCCAAACGCTCGCGCAAGGCCGACAGATAGACATTGCTGCCATCCAGCGAAGCGCCCGAGCCGATATTGGCACCCAGGCTTTCGGCCCGGTTGGCCAGGGCAAGGGCATCCATGCCGGCAGCGCCTTCATCCATCATGGCCATGGCGAAGCTCGCCGTGCCCAGCTTGCGGCCCACATCGGCGGCGTAACCACCGGCAAATTCCAGGCTGACCTGCACCACAGGGATCTCGTGGCGCTCGGCCAGGATCACCTGGATGCCGTTCTTGAGCTTGGCCCGCTGCAGGGCGGGGAAACTCAGATCGGGGAACTGGGTGGTTTCCGGTACGCCAGCGGAACGGTCAACCGTGCTGGCCACGGTGGTGAACTTGGGATCCGGCTTGGCTTCGCCATCGGCCTTGGTGTCCTTGGTGGCCACATGCGGAGCATCCTCGGGCGGGGTCGGCGGGGTGTCGCCGGGCATCACCACCAGGGTGTGATCGCCTTGTGCCAACCAGGTCCGGGCCGCCGTCTGCAATTGTTCCGGAGTAGCCTTGGCCAGGACTTCCAGGCTGGTGCGGAAGCAACCCGGATTGCCGGTGAACACGGCGCATTCGGCCAGGGCATCAGCCTTGCCGCCAAAACCGCCGATGCGTTCGATGCCGCGAATGAAACCGGCTTCGAACACGGTGCGGGCGCGCTCCAGCTCGGCCTGATCGACACCCTCGGTGATCAGACGCTTGAGTTCTTCATCCAGAATCGCCTCGATCTTGGCCACGTTGTCGGGCGCAGAGGCATTGGCCATGATGACGAAATTGGAGCCCAGCTCGGACCCCCAGGCCATGGCGCTGACGCTGTCGGCCAGTTTTTCATCGTGCACCAGGCGCCGATCCAGACGCGAGGACTTGCTGCCACCCAGAACCTGGGCCACCAGCTGCAGCCGATCCAGATCGGCATGGCCGAATTCGGGCACATTCCAGATCCGGTAGATGCGGGCCTGGGCCACGCGGTCGGTCATGATTTCACGACTGGATTCCTGGCGCGGGGCCGGGTTGGCGGCCAGCTTGGGCACGCTGATGCTGGCGGGAATGTCACCGAAATAACGCAGGGTCTTTTCCTTGGCCGTGGCCAGGTCGATGTCACCGGCCA
>CAYRJS010000274.1:0-3911 GCA_964424535.1 uncultured Aquimonas sp. | reverse complement strand
CCGTAAACGGCCGCGTTCTGGATCCAGAGCCCAGTTAGCGTGCGAGGGATGAAGATTACTTCGCCGGTTGTGCCGGCCTCCAACTGAAGAGCATGCAAATTGTCGTAGGTGATGATTTGTTCGCTGTCATCAGTCATGCCCCAGGCCACTACCGTAGGTACGGCAGACAGGGTCAGGCTCAAGGTGTGAGTGCGTACGCCAACGTCCTCGAAGAACTGTTGCCCGGCGCTGGCATCCAGTTTGCCGCTGTCGCGGAAGCCCAGTCGCCATTTGGCATCGATGCCGCGACCCAGGTCGATGGCCTCGCCGATGTACAACCGGGCAAAGGCCAGTTCGTGATCTGACAGGCCGGGATCGGCAGGCAGCCAATACAGACGAAACCGGCGGTCTAGTTCTACTGGTTCCGGAAGCTTGAGAAGGATGTTGCGCTTACCCGAGTCGATCGTTTTCGTCAAAATCGTCGACCAGTCGTTTGTCGCTCGCGCCCGCAACTGGAAGCGTAGAGTTCCGCCACTTGCGCCCGCGTCGAAACCAAGCAGGCCCAGAACTCGAGCCCTGCGCGCCGGGATCGACAGCAAGCGGCCGATTCTGGTAGCCCCTATGCCATCAAGGCTGGAAAACAATCCACCCAGAAGGACGCCGTTTGTCGATAGGGCAAGTGCGGTGACGGTGCTATTGGCGGTCACCTGAAAATCCGGATCAACTGATCCGTCAGGATTCAGTCGTGCAATGCGATCACGGGCCTCACCATAGATCGCCGTGAACGTGCCGCCCACCATGATTTTCCCGTCCGGCAGCAACACCATGGTGTCGACGCTTCCGTTCGTGGCCCCTGACGAACCAAAGCTGTCGTCTAGCGTGCCGTCTGGGTTCAAGCGAGCGACACAAAAACGGATAACCCCGTTGACCGTATCGAAGCTGCCAGATATCAGAATTTTGCCATCAGGCTGCACCACGATGGCGTTGACGATAGTGGTCCCTCCAGGCGCGTGGGACCCCACAATGGTAGGCGCGAACCCCGGCAATAATGCACCACCATCCTGATTCAAGCGGGCGATGCAGGTTCGTGCCGTGCCCGCGACGGTGCCGAATTGACCTCCGACCAGCACATTGCCGGCACTGTCGAAGCTGATCGCCTTCACGGTGTTATCGATCGAAACCGTACTACCAGGATTCGTTCGCCATTGACCGAACTTGTTGCGGGTCTGGCCGTTGATCGTCGTGAACATCCCACCCACGAAAATCATTCCGGTCGTCGGGTGCTTGGCAATCGCGTATGTGACGCCGTTCGTCGGGATATTCGACCCTTGCAAGACGCCCTCCGGCGTCAGGTCGGCCACGTATCCTCGTGTCGTACCTTGCACCGTGGTAAACCCGCCGCAGATCAAGATTCGCCCGCCTGCCGCTGGGTCGTACAGGACCGAATAAACCACGTTGTTTGCACCGCTCGAAAGATTGGCATTGAATGCCATATCCGGAAAACCATTGACCTTCAATCGCGCCAGTCGCTGCGGGTTGGTGCCGCTAATGCTCGTGAACGCACCGCAGATCAAAATATCCCCATCTGGCAATTCCACCATCCCATACGTGACATTGTTTGATGAAGGAAAAAAGCTTTGATCTACCGGGCCGTAGTAGTTGCTTGAATTGTCGATGGTCAGGCCTGGCTCAGTCGGAGCCGTCGCTGTCGCCTTGAATGTGTTGCCAAGCCCGCGTTTTTGCAGGTTGCTGATCGGGGCGCCAGGCACGACCGTCGTCCCGGCTGTTGCCGATATCAGCGCGTCGTCCGCCGCGTTTCGCCATGCAATCAGTGCGCTCATGTTTCAGCCCCACAAGGTCAGCGTCACGCGACGCGAAAAGAACCGGCTTTTGACGCCGATCACAAGGAAGTTCTTGCCAGCATCAAAGCCATAACGAGGCCACACCAGTCGCGCTATCTGCCCTGGCTCCAGCTCGTCGGCCACACTCGCTCCCAGGATCGCCTCAACCGTCACGATCCACCGCGTCTTGCGCCATAGGCTCGCTACCCGGTTTGCCTCAGCCTGTATATCGGCCGCTTCCTGCAGCAAGGTTTCTTGGGCAGGCGCTGCCTCGGCAAAGGCGTAGGCTGATGAAATCGGATCAAGCCCCGTGGTATCAGCTGTTCGAGTGATGATCATCGAGCTGGTCAGCTCGGTTTTTAGTGCCAGATCGGCTTCCACGCTGTTAACCAGATCGCCAGCCGTGTGTGGCGCGTGATTGCGCTTGCCTGCGATGCGCAAGGTCAAACCCTTGGCCTCGTCCATGGACAACGACACAGAGCGAACAACGGTCTCGTCCAGAACGATGTCAGGCGTCCGGCCAGTTGGGTCAATCACCTGTGCGTTATCAATCACCCCGTTACGCTTGGCCCAGATCCAGCCGCACACTGAATCCATGATCTGCCGTGCTACCCGCAGCGCGCTGATTGGCTCGTCTGTGAAAAACGCCATGCGCTGCGGAGGAGTCAGGCTGGTGACCACATTGGGATGCGATACCCCCGCCCTAGCGGCTGCCCACCTCACCATGCGCGCAGCGTCCTCCACCACCGTGCCGCTTTCTTTCGGCCCGACGGGATTGCAAACGATCAGACCGTGCGGTGGGTCTGCCAGGGTGAACCCCACCAGCTTGCTGTCAACAATTCGGGGCGTCCAGTCGCCGGGGCTATCGAAAATATCGCCACAATCGTAGACCGCTGCGATGCTGTCCAAGCCGCCAAGAAAACTGCCTACTTCGTAGCCGTCGTGCACGTCATAATCGCGCACCGCAGGGTGGGTATCGAGTCGCACCGCTGGGCAGTACATCGGTCGTCCCATAACGATGGGCTTGGGTCTACCGATCAGCTGTTCGTTCTCTTGATCGTCAGGGTAAAGGGCCGGCTGCAGGGGTTTGTCGAGACTCACCAGCGGATCAGCCAAAACGAGCACGAAGCGCCGGTTGTCGGTGGTATCAATCCGGTCTACCTTCACCGTCGTCCACGACGTGTACTGGTGTCTCTCCTCACCCTCGTAGCCTGAATAGATCTTCAAAGTGGCGTTGCGCCACTCGTAATCAATCAGGTAGTCCAGGCCTCCATCCGAGTTGACAAGTGTCAACGAACCGCGACGACTGCTGGATTGCCCACCCCAGACCCAACACGACCCGCGGCGTTCAATCTCCACATCCTGGTCAGCACTGATTCTCGGGTCATACTGCACATAAAACGGGAAAGGCGCCGGGTGAAGCCCGGCAAATGCTTCAGACGAAAAATACAGGTTCTCGGCATCTCCGGGCGTGACGCTGTACACACCAGACCTTGCGCCGGTGGGGACGTCGTAAACGAATGGCGTGTTGTCCAGGTCGGCCCCGAAATTGGCGATTGCACCCGTTGGCTGGTTGGCAGAAAACACTGGGCGCAGATCCAGCGTGGATATGGGGTACGGGCTCACGATCGTTGCCCAACTGCCGCTATTTAGAGCGACCGAAACGGTGTTCGCATCGACATCAACCCACCACCTGAGGACATCACCAACTCCGATGGATGCACCAACAGAACCCACCAAAAAATTGTTGACGTAAACACCGCCATTTCTACGCACAGCCAGGACATAGGTCAGAGTAGACGGCTGTTGGTCCAACCATTGCCCATCCACTCCTGGATACCGAAGGACACCGAACTCGAAATCAAACGACCCTATATCGCTATAGAGGGATGTTTCCCAGTAGTAAGCCCCTGACACCAGCGGCTTGTCAGCCCGGATGCCGTGCCACGGCGGCGGTCGACCACCCAGGCCGACGTATGCCACATCGACATCCGATAAGACGGTTATCCGGCTTGCCTTGTCAGCGGCGTTCCAAGCGGCATACTCCCTGCTCGGAGGCGCACGAAGATTGAACTCAGCCAGCAAAATTCG
>CAYRJS010000273.1:0-3919 GCA_964424535.1 uncultured Aquimonas sp. | reverse complement strand
CTGCGGGTTGCCAACAAGCGAATCGAAGCTCTCTGCTGCCCAAGGAACCTTGCGGATTTTGGCAACGTATTCGACAAAGGCGATCTGTCCCGGGTGTTTGGCGCATGCAGTCGCTTATGCGGTGTGCGGGTTGCGGCATGGCAAGGTTGGTGGCTAGGGCAATGGCAAGGCGGGCAGACGGCTTTGCCCGAGGCAACTTTCCGATGCCCAATCATGCAGACCGATGGCGGCCTTCGCCTGGGCGGTCAAGGTTAATTCGCCCAAAAAAACAGCTAGGGCTGGCGCAGGGAGACGGTGCGGGGGAGCGAATGGTGCCCTGTATCTCAAGCCTTCTTCACGAACTCCGACTTGAGCTTCATGGCGCCAATGCCCTCGATCTTGCAGTCGATGTCGTGATCACCTTCAACCAGGCGGATATTGCGCACCCTGGTGCCGACCTTCACTACCGAAGACGAGCCCTTGATCTTGAGATCCTTGATCACGGTGACGGTATCGCCGTCCTGCAGCAGGGTGCCGTGGGCATCCTTCACCTCCAGACCGGTCTCGGTGGCAGGTGCTTCACCGGCTTGCCATTCATGGCCACATTCGGGACAGACCAGATGGTCGCGATCCTCATAGGTGAAACTGGAGTCGCAGCTCGGGCAGGGAGGGAGATTGCTCATGGTGCATCACTCGCAAGAACAGGGTCAGGACCGCAAAAGGCGGGGCGAACGGGGGTACAGCCGTAGTGTTGCAGAACCCGATCCCGTTGGCATCGAGGGCCGGCTTTCATCCCTGGTTTTGCCGTAGAAAATGGTAGAGAGTCGGTGCAGATTGGTGTCTGCGAAGCCTGCAAGGATTCAAAACAGTCCGGAAACCACCTCGACAATAGCGTCGAAGATGGCGGTGATGCCATCCATCAGGGCTTCGACCAAACCAGACAGAATGTCGGCCACGCCATCGCCTGAAATCACGACCGGGCTGGCCAGGGCCAGGATTGCGGCGCCCAGAATCATGGAGGAAGTCAATCTGAAGCCCTCCACGATGATCCAGGTGATCGACACGATCAAGGTGATGACGCAAAGGGAATTGAGCGCGCGCAGGGCGACTGGCCGCTGCTTTTTCTCGTTCATGACGATGATCCATCAAGCATCCATTGACCAAGGATACGGAGGATGGCGGTGGATTTGGACATTGGCTGCGGTGACTCGTAAAAGCGCACGCCCGGTGCGAGGCCGGGCGTGCGCAGAGTCCACATGTGTCAAGCAAGGATCAGGGGGCGCAGGACGTGCCCGTGCCTGCTTCGAAGTCATCGGTGAAGATGCAGGTTGGAAGCGCGATCTCGCCCGTGATCAACACCGTCAGTGTTGCGTCATATTTGCCGTTCTCCCACTTTCGGGTTCCGGCGATCGCGATACGCTCGGATTCCACGGGCACAAGAGATCTGCCCGTGATCAGCATCGAGTTCGGGATGGTCATGTTATCCGACAGATCCGCCATGTCGGACGGGTAGTCGATGAACAACTCCTGGCGCAGTTCTTCGCCCGTGGGGCTGTAATGCTGCACCAGGGTGCGCACGGCAGGGTCGTTCTGCGCCGACTCGGCAAGATTCGAAAAATCCTGAACCACGATCAAGTCCCTGCTGAAAATGCGTTCGCCCACACCGATGGGCAAGGTTTCCGGCTGCCATTCTTGTTGAACGATAGGATCCACCAAGCAGGCCAGGCCGCCGCCGACTGAGGGACAGAATTTATCCGGGCCGTTGGCTTCCCATGAACCATTCGCATGAAGCCGACCCATGATCAGAGGATCGCCGTAAGCTTCCCCGGTCCACCCTGCATACAGAATCCGGTAGTCTGTCGAAACGACGGGATTTTGCTGTACCCGAGCCAGCACGTTGACTGAGTCATGAGCATCGGTGGCTTGGGCGTGGCCAAAGATCTGTCGCCACTTCCAGGGATTGCTGGAATAACCGCCATCACTCCCGTTCAAGCCCAAGATATAGCCGTCGGTGAGACCGCTGGAAGTGCTTGTCTGGTATTGGCCACCCACGAGCAGCTGATTTTCGGTGTACAAAAGATCATTGGCCGTGATGAAGTCGCCGCTGCCACTGGGACGGCCGAGAAAGTAACCGTCATCGGCAAAACTTGTGACCGCCGAACCATCGCTGGAATTCAGACGCGCAATGCCCAGCCACCAGACGTGGATGGCATCAGGACCAGCTTCCCGGTGCCATTGAAGTCGGGATTGGGAATCAGGCCGGTCGCCAGTGGGCCGCCGGTATCTGCGGCCTCGGTGGCTCGCGTATCCGGATCGGGTGTGGCTGTGGCAAAGGCTGGCAAGCTGCCGATTGCAAGCACGGACAGAAAGAATCGAATGGCCAGGGATTTCATCGGGTATCTCCGTAGGGGCTGATGTCACTGCAATAATTCAGTGGGATTGCCGTCAGATACGGAGTGCCGGACAAAACCCGGGCATGATCGTGATTTATTTCGTGCGTAAACCTGTTTTCAGGTGCCCGCTTGCGTGGATTTGATTGATTTCAAAGGGGTTTGTCAACGTCGCGTTCCAGATGCCGCAGTATCTCCTGGGCCAGCTTTTCCGCCGGCTGGCCGTGGTTGTGCAGATGCAGTTCAGGGTTGCGTGGGGGTTCGTAGGGGGAATCGATGCCGGTGAAATTGCGCAATTTGCCGGCGCGGGCCTTGGCATACAGACCCTTGGGATCGCGTGCTTCGCAAACTTCCAATGGCACATCGACGAAGACTTCGACGAAGCTGTCCTGACCCAGCAGCTCGCGGGCCATGCGGCGTTCGCTGCGAAATGGAGAAATGAATGACACCAGCACGATCAGGCCGGCATCGTTCATCAGCTTGGCCACCTCGGCCACGCGGCGGATGTTTTCCACCCGGTCTTCGGCGGTGAAACCCAGGTCGCGATTGAGGCCGTGGCGGATGTTGTCGCCATCCAGCAGGATGGTGTGGTGACCACTGGCGTGCAGTTGCTGTTCGACCAGGTTGGCGATGGTGGATTTGCCCGAGCCGGACAAACCGGTAAACCACAGACAGCGCGGCTGTTGTTGCAGACTGGCCGCCCGGGCAGCGCGGTCGATGGCCAGGTCCTGCCAGTGGATATTGGCCGCGCGGCGCAAGGCGAAATCGAGGGTGCCACAGGCCACGGTCTGGCCACTTTGGCGGTCGATCAGGATGAAGCCGCCCAGTTCGCGACTGTCGGCATAGGCTTCCCAGGCGATGGTGCGATCAAGGCTCAGATGGATGCGCGCCACTTCGTTCATCGTCAGGCGGGTGGCGGGCAAGGGTTCCTGGGTATCGACATCGATCTTGTGGCGAATCGTGGTTACCCGGGCCACAGCATTGCTGCTGGCCAGACGCAAAGCGTACAGCCGCCCCGGCAGCAAGGGCGTTTCGGCCAGCCATAGCAGATGGGCGGAAAACTGGTCGGCACAATCGACCGGATGTTCGGCCGCGGCCAGCAGATCACCGCGAGCCACATCGATGTGATCGCTCAAGGTGACGGTGACGGCCTGTCCTTGACGCGCCTGATCGGCAGGTTTGCCAGCCACGTACAAGGATTCGATGCGCGATTGCTGGCCCGACGGCAGCACCACGATGTCGTCACCCACCTGTACTTGTCCGGCGGCCAAGGTGCCGTCATAGCCGCGAAAATCCTGACCATCGCGATGCACGCGTTGCACCGGCAGACGCAGTGGGCGGTTGGCATCCGCGTGCTGCACCGGCACGGTTTCCAGCCAGTCAAGGACGCTGGGGCCGATGTACCACGGCATGTGGGTACTGGCGTGGGCAACGTTGTCACCCAGTGCCGCCGACACCGGTACGGCGGTCACTTCGGTGATGCCTACGGCTGTTGCCAGTTCGCGGTAGTCGGCTTCGATCGCGGCAAAGCGGGCGGCATCGTAAGCCAC
>CAYRJS010000272.1:0-3933 GCA_964424535.1 uncultured Aquimonas sp. | reverse complement strand
ACAGCTGAGCAGCACCTACCTGCTGGAAACCGAAGCCGCCTGCCGCCTCGGAAGCCACGAGGAGGGCGGGCGTCCGATGCCTAGCGCCTCGGTCTGTGAGAACGTGCTCGGCCTTGTCACCCGCACGAGCGCCCCCGGCACCACCTTGGACGGTCGTGTCGAGCGTCTGAATCAGGCTTACATCAACGCCGCCCTGCAAGACATCAGCGGCATCGACGCCAGCATGGATTACCGCCTCATCACTGATCGCTGGGGCACCTTCCGCTTCAATGCCAACTACTCGTTGAACCTGACCAACAAGTACAAGGAACTGCCGGAAGAGGATCTGGTCGACTATCGCGACTTGCCGCCGGAGTACTTCTACCCTGAGCGCAGCCGTGCACGCGCATCGGGCAGCTGGCAGTACAATGACTGGACCACCACGCTGTACGCAACCCGCCTTGGTTCGGCTTGGGGTGCGCAGGCGCGGGAAGGCTGCTTCACCGGCGCCAACTCCCATGTCTGCTACGGTCGGCGTCTGGCTCCGTTCATCACTTGGAACGCACAGATCGCCAAGCAGTTCGGCGACAACGTGCTGGCACAGTTCACCGTGGCTAACGTGTTCAACAAACAGTACCGTCATGACCCGGGCCAGAGCGGTTATCCGTACTTCAACCCTTGGATCGGATCCGATCCGCTGGGCCGTCGCTTCTACGCCAGCGTATCGTATTCGTTCTGATTCGACAGCCACCTCATGGTGCGAAGAAGCCCGGCAACCGCCGGGCTTCTTCTTTTGGCGCACACCAACTGTCATGATTAAAACGACGTTGACGTGAGCGCTCCCTTCATCGTCACCCCTGCCCTGCTTCTCCACAACATCTCAGAAGCACCATAGGAAAACCACTCATGCTCAGCTATCAAACCGCCCTCCTCGCCACCCTGCTCGGGCTGGCCTCGACCACACAGGCAGCCAGCAATCCCCTTCCCATCGAGGACTTTGTCAAGCACGCCACATACAGTGGCGCGAAGATCTCCCCCAATGGAGAGTACTTGGCAGTCACCGTAGACCGCGGCGATCAGGACGTCCTCACCGTACTTCGCACGGACGATTTGAAAATACTAAAGATCAACATGCTTCCAGACAAGAAGAGCATCGGAAGTTTCTACTGGGTGGGAGATGACCGCCTGATGTTCAACGCGGTCAGAAAGATGGGTGGATATGCCCAGCCTTTCCAGACCGGCGAATGGTTCGCTGTTGATGCCGACGGCACAAGGCCGCGCCCACTCATTTTCCGCGGCAGCCAGGGGGCCACTGGCCGCGGAAAGGCAGTGGGCAACGAGTACTTCTCGCTGCTTGACGTACTTAAGGACAGCGAACGCAGTGTGATCATGGAAGTCCGCTCACCACGTTCCAAGGAAGGAGCCGGCACCGAAGTTGTTCGCATGGATACCCTGACAGGCCGTCGGGCTTCGCTTGGGCGGGCACCCAAGGAAAATTGCAGCATCATTCTGGATGCCGCAAAGTCCCCTCGTTTCGCCGTGTGCTACTCCAGTCGCGACGAGGACGGTGAGTACGATGAACGCACCGAATTGCATCGCCGCGATGACGGCGGCCGTTGGAGTCTGATCAACGCCTCAAAATCCGATGGCGTCCACATGAGGGTCATCCGAACCACGCTGAATGGCACGGTTTACGTATCTCAAAGTGACGGCTACGGCCCGGAGGCGATCGGCACACTTGACACCGGGACGGGACAGTTCAGCCAGCTTTTCCAAGATACGATTTCCGATATCTCACGCTACATCTGGTCGACCGACGAAACCACCCTCATAGGCGTGGTAACCGAGGCAGGAGCCCCGACCATCCACCTGATCGACGAAAAACATCCGGATGCCGCGTTGTTGGGCTCCCTGTCCGCTTCCTTTCCGGATCACATGGTCAATTTGAGCAGCCATACCACAGACGGCAAAAAAATCGTTATCTCCACATACAGCGACCGCAATCCCGGCGAGCTGTATCTCTTCGACCGCGAGACAGGGCAGGCGCGCTTCCTGATGCAGGGCCGCCAGTGGCTCAACAAGGATGACATGGCGTCAATCAAGCCTTTCTCCTTCACCGCGCGTGACGGCAAAACCATCCATGCCTACCTTACGCTTCCCAACGGCTCGGATGGCATGAACCTGCCATTGATCGTCAATCCTCACGGTGGTCCGATCGGACCACGCGACAACTGGGGATTCAATGGCGAAACCCAGCTATTCGCAAGCCGTGGTTACGCCACATTGCAGATCAACTACCGCGGTTCCGGAGGTTACGGCAAGGCATTCCAGGACGCCGGCCACCGTCAATGGGGTGAAGGCATCCAGAACGACATCATCGACGCGACGCGCTGGGCCATCGAGCAAGGCCACGCCGATCCGGAGCGGATCTGCATCTACGGTGGCAGCTTTGGCGGCTATTCGGCGTTGATGGCTCCAATCCGAGCGCCGGATTTATTCAAATGCGCATTCGGTTACGTCGGTGTCTACGACGTCGACATGATGTTCAAACGGGGCGATATCCCGCAGTCCGAAAACGGTCAACGCTATCTGCGTCGCACGCACGGCACTGACCGTGCCGGGTGGGCACGCAATTCCCCCGCCCAGCGGGCTGATGAAGTGAAGATTCCCGTGTATCTGGCGGCTGGCGCGCGCGATCAACGCACACCGCCCGAACAGACCGAACTGATGGACAAGGCGCTGCGGGCCGCGGGCAATCCACCGGAAGGCATGATCATCCAGTCAGGTGAAATGCACGGTTTTTATGATGTGGAAAACCGCGTCAACCTCTATACCGAGATGCTGAAGTTCTTTGGACGCCACATCGGTGGCGAAGTGGCCATAAGGCCGCTGTCTCCAGCTCCAGAGCCTGCGAACTGATCGGGCGCGCGGTGGTGCCAGCCGCCACCGCGCTCCTTCCCATATGCCGCACATCCGGCACGGCCCTACACCTGCTGCCAAGCTCCACGGTGAGTTCATGTCCCACCCCACCCATCCCGCACATACCCTTCGCACGCCTGCGCTGAGCCTCCCGGCAAACCTCCTGCACCTTTCCGGCCGCGATGCGATCACCTTCGCACAGGCCCAGTTCGCCAACGATGTGGCGCTGCTGGCCGATGGCCAATGGCAGTGGAATCTGTGGCTTTCCGCCAAGGGCCGCGTGGTGGCGCTGTTCGCACTGCTGCGGCTGGATGGCGAGAATCTGCTGGCCTGGCTGCCGGATTTTCCGGCCGAAGAGCTTGCACAGCGACTGACCGCATTCCGCTTCCGCAGCAAGCTCACGCTCCAGGCCCTGCCCGATATTTCAGCCCTCGGCCTGTTCAGCGCGCCGGCCGATGCCGGCTTCAACGCCGAACGCGTGCAGGCGCACATCGAACGCGACGATCAGGGCCAATGGCGCCGGATTGCACTGGACCTGGGCGGCGACAGCGCACGCACCCTTGTGCTTCATGCCGCCGACACCGGGGCGCAGACCGACCAGCCCGGCAATGACGCCTCCCTTGAGGCCCGCTGGAACCTGGACGATATCGCGCACGGCCTGCCCCGCCTGGGCCCGGACCAGACCGAAGCCTTCACTCCACAGATGCTGGGGCTGGACCGTCTGGCCGCCTTCAGCGTGAAAAAAGGCTGCTATCCGGGCCAGGAAATCGTGGCCCGCGTGCATTTCCTTGGACAGGCCAAACGCGGCGTGCTGCGTCTGGCGCTGAACCAGCCCGCCACGCCCGGCACCCGCCTGCGCAACGAAGCCGGCGCACAGGCGGAAATCATCAGCATCCAGGCCCTCGGTGAACGCATCGAGGCTCTCGCCATCGCCCCGCTTGATGCGGCCGAGGGCAGCTTCCACAGCGAAGACGGACACATCCAGGCCACCACGCTTCCATTGCTGGATGGATTGGCACGCGGCTGAACTTGCAT
>CAYRJS010000271.1:0-3934 GCA_964424535.1 uncultured Aquimonas sp. | reverse complement strand
AAGCAGAGACACTGGACTCCCGCCTGCGCGGGAGTGACGAGGAAGTTCCACTTGATCGACCTCTTAGACAGGCACACCAAGGGCTGCCTGCAAGGCAGAGCCAGCATCAGCATCGACCTTCAAAGCCAGCAGATCATCGGCGCGAGTATGGCCTTGATTGATGGCGGCAATCGGTTTGCCGAGTCGATGCGCCAGGGTAGCGAAGCGGAAGCCGGAGAACACCATCAGCGATGAACCCACGACCAGCATGGCGTCGCTGACCTCCACTGCCGCCGAGGCTTGGGTCACGCGCTCGCGCGGCACGGTTTCACCAAAGTACACCACGTCTGGTTTCAGCAGACCGCCACAGACCGAACAGGCTGGTACCACGAAATCAGAAAAATCCACGCCCTCCAGGTCGGCGTCACCATCAGGCGCCTCGTGCGCGTCCAGATGCAACCAGCCCGGATTGGCCGCCTCCAGGCGCTGCTGCAAGTCTTGGCGCGTGCTCCGGGTTTCGCAGGTCATGCAACGCACCCGGTCAATGCGCCCGTGCAGATCCAGCGTGTGTCGACTGTCGGCTGCTTCGTGCAAACCATCCACGTTCTGGGTGACCAACAGCTCGATGCGGCCCTGGTGTTCTGCCTCGGCCAGCAGCCGGTGCGCGAGATTGGGACGTGCTTGCGCCATGGTTTGCCAGCCGACCATGCTGCGCGCCCAGTAGCGTTGGCGGGCCAGGATTGATCCCATGAACTTCTGGTAAGTCATCGGTGGCGGCCGTTTCCACTGACCGCGATGGTCGCGATAGTCGGGTATGCCCGATGCCGTGCTGATGCCCGCGCCAGTCAACACGAACAGGCGCGGATAGTGGGCAAAGAATTCCTGCAAAGAGTGGATGCTTGTTTCCATCAAAACGTGGGCATGTGACCGGGGTACGAAGTGCAGTTTATGGCGCGAAAGGATGAGTTTGGGTCGGCCCAAGGAAAACGGGGCCCGGCCATCTGGCCGGCCCCCGTGAGGATAACTACATGTGGAATTGAGTTGGACCGAAAGTCAGAAGCGGTATTCCATCCTCAGCGACCATACATCCGGATCCAGCTTGAAGCTGTGGTGGCTGGCATCGTAACGGTCGTAGTGGAGTCCGACGCTGGTGTGCTCGCTGGTGTTGTAGCCAAAGCCGGCGCCCAGATACCAGCCGTCGCTGGTGACATCCAGATAGTGAGGGGCCGCGTCTGCATCACCGGGTTGGAAGTACACGCCACTGCGCATGTCACTGCGGAAATAACCACCACGTGCAGCGAAGTACCAGTTTGGCGTGATGTCGATGTTCGTGTTCACACCCGCAGTCCAGCCCTTGGCCTTGGCCTTGCCAAACTCGTTCGGGTCTGTGGATCCGAACTTGCCCAGGTTGGCGTAGCCTGCTTCCAGACCAAACTGTGCGTTGGGAGACACTGCCCAGCGATAACCGGCGTTGAAGCTCCAGGCCGTGTCGTTGTCGTCGTACTGGTCGTGATTGACGTCAGCGCGTCCGGCGCTTCCGTTGATGAAGAAACCGCCATCGCTCTGCGCCGCGGCGGGGAGGGTGGCCGCACCGGCGGCCAGCAAGGTAAGGAACAACAGGGTATTTTTCATTTTCACGATTTCACGATCCATGTTGATGGGTTAGTGCCGCTCCCCACAGCGACGCCAACACGGTGGGGGATTTGTGAAAATAGTGCAAGTGTATGATTTATAAGTTGTTTATGTGCGTTAATCGGGTCTGAAACGAATGCTTAAATCGTGGAACTGTAGGCATTGAATGTTGCCGAGTCCGATCGCGGCCAAGGCCGTTCCACGTGCAAGGTGGTAAGTGCGCCGACAGCTCAAGTGCATTTTTGTTGTCGGGAATAACTGGCACAGCTCGCCGAGTCTGCGAGCCCATCATCGCCCGGCTTTCAAAAGATCCATTGCCACGCTGAGGGTTACTCGCAAAGGGATGACGATCAGTATCACGGGCAACCACCAGAGAAGCGTCAGCGCCATGTTGGCAATCATGTTGTGCTGATCCTGCTGGATAGTGTTCCATCGGTTCACGGGTCTGGCTCCTTGGAAGATCGTGTGGAGCCAATGTACGTCGTCCCTGTCTCATGGCTTGAGACAAGGGGCCGAACCCGATCAGAGGACGTGCAGAGACTCGCAGCGCATTGCTCGCTTCGAGTTTGTCAGCCCAGCCGCGCCTGCTGTTCCTTCAAGCCATCCAGTTGCATCGACCAGTCGGTCAGGCGCTGGCGTTCCTGTTCGACCACGGCAGCGGGGACCTTGTCGCTGAACTTGGCGAGCTTGGCTTCGCTCTTGTCCTTTTCCGCGGCGACGCGGGCGACTTCCTTGGCCAGGCGGGCGCGTTCGGCGTCGAGGTCGATCAGGCCTTCCAGCGGGATCAGCAAGCGCAGTTCACCGAGCACCGCTGAAGCGCTGGCCGGAGCGGTACCGCTGAGGGTATCAATCGATTCCAGGCGCGCCAGCGCGCGCAGGGCGTCGGCGAAGCGCGCGATGCGCGCGGCATCGATCGTATCGCCACCATCGACCAGCAGCGGCACGCGACGCGAAGGCGAGATGCCGAGCGTGCTGCGCACCGAACGCAGTTTCTGGATCGCATCCTTGAGCCAGTCGATATCGGCCAGATCACCGGTTTCGCCGACAACCGCAAACGCGGACGGCCAGGCTTGGGCCATGATGCTGCCCTCAGCCAAGCCCAGGCGCGGGGCCACGTGCTGCCAGATTTCCTCGGTGACGAAGGGAATCAGCGGGTGCGCCAGGCGCAGGGTGGCTTCGAGCACGGCCAGCAAGGTGTAGCGCACGGAAGCGGCTGCCGCTTCGTTGCTGTCCTCCGGGCTCAGCCAGGGCTTGGCGAATTCGATCGACCAGTCGCAGAACTCGTTCCAGACAAATTCGTACAGTGCCTGCGAAACCAGATCAAAACGGTAGGCGGCAAACTGCGCGTCGATCTCGGCGAGCAGGGCGTCGAATCGTGCCAAAAGGGCGCGTTCAAAGGCCAGTTGCGGCCACTGCGCCGGACGCTGGATGGTTGCGTCTTCCGGCAGGGTGCCGAGCACATAGCGCGCCGCATTCCACAACTTGTTGCAGAAGTTCTTGTAGCCCTCGCAACGGTTGAGGTCGAACTTGATGTCGCGACCATGGGTGGCCAGCGAGGCAAAGGTGAAGCGCAGGGCGTCGGCACCGAAGGCCGGGATGCCCTCAGGAAATTCCTTGCGCGTGGCCTTTTCGATGGGTGCGGCCATCTTCGGCTGCATCAGGCCCGAGGTGCGCTTTTCCACCAGCGCGTCGAGCGTTATGCCGTCGATCAGATCAATCGGATCGAGCACGTTGCCCTTGGACTTGGACATCTTCTGTCCGTCCTTATCGCGCACCAGCCCGGTGATGTAGACGTCGCGGAAGGGCACTTCGCCGGTGAAATGGTCGGTCATCATCACCATCCGGGCGACCCAGAAAAAGATGATGTCGAAGCCTGTCACCAGCACGCTGGAGGGCAGGTAGCGGTCGAATCCGCGCGCGTCCATTGCGGTCTTGTCCGGCCAGCCCATGGTCGAGAATGGCCATAGCGCGGAGGAAAACCAGGTTTCCAGAACATCGCTGTCCTGGGTCAGCTTCACGTCCGCGGCAAGGCCACTCTTGGCCCGCGCTTCGGCCTCGTCGCGGCCGACGTAGATGTTGCCAGCGTCGTCATACCAGGCCGGAATACGATGCCCCCACCAGAGTTGGCGGCTGATGCACCAGTCCTGGATATTTTCCATCCAGTGGCGGTAGGTGTTGATCCAGTTGGGCGGCACGAAACGCACCTCGCCGCTCTCCACCAACCCCAGCCCACGCGCGCCCAGGGTGTCCATCTTCACGAACCACTGGTCGGTCAGGTACGGTTCGATCACCTGCCCGGTGCGGTCACCGCGCGGCACCATCA
>CAYRJS010000270.1:0-3944 GCA_964424535.1 uncultured Aquimonas sp. | reverse complement strand
CCGGAATCAGCGAGCGAACGCTGTGGGCGAAGTTTTCGGCAGCCAAGCGTCATCTGCTCAACTTCGTCATGGCGATGATGTTCATCGTGCTGCCGACGTTTTGGGTCATGGCATTGGCTTGGGCAGGCGTTCGCACGGGAAATATCGTGCAGGGGTTGTCCACCGCCACCTCGGACGCCAAGGGCGCTGGGGGGCGTGGCGCTGGTACGGCAATGAGCGCCGTATCGAAGAAGTGACCGCCGTTCAGTCGTCGTCGGTCACATGCGGGTCGATGCGCCAGTCGCTCTTGTCATAAAGCCCGAAGCCGTTGGGGCCTTCCCTCCACTCGGGTTGCGGTTCCTCTTGATCAGGGTCGTCGTGCTGCACGAGCCATGCAGCAGTCACCGCAAAGGCAAGCAGCAGGGCCAGCCAGAACGCGGAGTAGAGCAGCGCACCGAGCACGGCCAGCTTGACGATCCAGAGCACCGCCGTCGCCGCGCCCGCGGGTACCCCGCGCGTCACCAGCCAGCCGGCGACACGCTGCTCACGGCGCAGGTATCCACGCCAGGCACGACCAGCTCCCCGGCCCAGCCGGTGGCTCCAGCGCCCGTTGTGCGTGTTGGTGGTCATGCTCATATGCCTCGGCTTCAGTGGTGCCTCACCTCGCGGAGCGGCCGGCCGTGGCCTGCCCTCCAGCATAGACCGCGATCAGGAGGGCGGGTTGCGGCCGGCAGAGCCGGGTTGGCTCGGGTCGCAGATCGATTAGATTCTGCACGATAAATCAAACATTATGCTACTTTCCCTGCACGTTCTTGCAATGGCTCTAGGGGTCGATTGGATTCTGTGTTATTTTTATACCATGAATGGAAATTCTCGGCACCAGGTAATCAAGCGGCTGCAGGCGGGACTCCCCCGCGGGGCGCCGTTCGACCTTGCCACCCTGAGCCAGTTCGGGGTGTCGCCCCAGCTCGCCGCCCACTATGCCGACGGCGGGTGGCTCGTGCGCCTGGCCCATGGCGTCTATGCCTTCCCGAACGATGAGTTCGGGGTCTACGGTGCGCTGAAGTTCCTGCAACAGCGCGTGCCCGGCCTGCACGTCGGCGGCAAGAGCGCCCTGGCCCTGCAGGGCGTGCGGCACAACCTGGGCAGCCGGGAGACGCTGGTGCTGTGGGGCGACGGTCGCTTCGCGTTGCCAGCCTGGTTCACCGCGCGCTTTCCGGCCCGCTACGTCCACGCCCGCCTGTTCGACTGGCCGGACACGGCGCTGGCCAGCAAGACCCTGACCACGCCGCCTGGCCTGCCCGAGGATCTGCGGGTGGCAGCCCCCGAGCGTGCCGTTCTGGAGCTGCTGTACGAAGCCGGCGTCAAGCAGAGCCTCGAAGAGGCCCGCAACCTCTTTGATGGACTGCGTTCCCCCCGCAAGGACTTGCTCGGACAACTGCTGTCCTGCTGCACCAGCGTGAAGGCCGTGCGCCTGTTCCTCACCTGGGCGCGCGAGACCAGCCTCGTGGATGTCGATGCCCTGCTGGAGCAGTACCCGGTTCGCACCGGCAGCAACACGCGCTGGATGAGCCGGCTCGATGACGGCACCTTGCTGAGCCTGAGACCTCATGGATAAGACCTACGCGGACACCGTTCGCCTGCTGCTGGCCGTCGCGCCCGACGTGTTCGCCAACGACATCTTCGCCATGAAGGGCGGCACGGCCATCAACCTCTTCGTGCGGGACATGCCGCGCCTGTCGGTGGACATCGACGTGGTGTACCTCCCGTGGCAGACGCCGCGCGACGAAGCGCTGCAAGCCATCAACCAGGAGCTGGCCGCCATCGCCGCGCGCGTTGCGCCACTGGGCGTGCAGACACGCCTGGTTCGCGCCAAGGACCTGGGAGACACCAAGCTGATCGTCGAGAACGACGCCAGCCAGGTGAAGATCGAGGTCAATGTCGTGTTCCGCGGCAGCGTGCTGCCCGTCGAGCGGCGGCCGCTGAGCGCCAAGACCAGCGATCTGTTCGGCGTCGAGTTCGAGCTGCCGGTTCTGGCACCGGACGAGCTGTACGCCAGCAAGCTGGTGGCCGCGCTGGATCGACAGCACCCCCGCGACCTGTTCGACGTGTGGCAGCTCTACGAATCGGGCGACATCAGCGACGGCATGGTCGAGTGCTTCGTGATCTATTTGGCGGGCCACAACCGGCCGCCTCACGAAGTGCTGTTCGGCAACGACAAGGACATCGCCGGCGAGTACGAGCGGGCCTTTGTCGGCATGACCGAAGTGGGCTGCTCCCTGGAGACACTGCTCGACGCTCGCGCGAGGCTGCGGCGCGAGCTGCCACAGCGACTGAGCACCGCGCACAAGCAGTTTCTGAGCGGGCTGGCGCGCGCAGAACCGGACTGGTCGCTGGTGCAGTGCCAGCACGCCGCGCAACTGCCGGCACTGCGCTGGAAGCTCGCCAATCTCGAAACCTTCCGCAAGCGCCGTCCCGACGACTTCGCAGCGCAATCCGCCGCCCTCGACACCGGCTTGGGCCAGAGCTGACGAACATCCCGCAGCGCCCCACTTGCCGGGATTGCCCCATGCCGCATTCATCGTGGTATCCACGAAGCAGCGGCCCTATACCCAAAGGCTTCCGACAAAGGCCAAAGGGCTGGGAAGGGGCAAAGGAAGGGCGCCAAGGGGAAAGGCCCTATCCTGAAAATGCTCCTGAACATGAGTCAGGAACCAGATGCTGGTCACGTCGACCTCGCCCCTCCATCAACAATCCGGAATCAGCCGCGCCCGCAAAAATGGACTTGTTTGTGGACTCAAAAGTCCTGGCTGTAGGCGGATCGCAGTGGACCGCGGCAGAACGTCAAAGAGAGGAAAAGTCCTTGTGTGGCAACGACTTGCAGACTCTCTTGGATTTCTGCGGAAGTCCGCAGAATGATGCGGTGGAGCGGGTGAAGGGAATCACCCAAAGCAGCCAACCCATTGATTAATAAAGATTTTTTCTGGTTATTAAAACCAGAAGTAGCCTCTGAATGTACCACATCACCCCTCTTGGCGAAAGGCATAAATCCACCGCCCTCTGCTGGCAGCTACCGACAGCCACTGCGATCAGGAAGGGAGCGCTTTTGCGATCTGCAGTGCCCTGCGCTCGAACCGTTCGGAAACAGGGTTCGCTTGCCCCTGGGGCCTATGCAGGTGCGTCACGATTTCGTAGGGGCCGTCGTCCAGTGGTCGCATGCTGACTCCCCATCCAGGGGCGTGCTTGATACGCGATTGTGCGGATACCCCGACACCGTAGCCGGCAGAAACCCATAGCGCCATCATCTCGAAGGAAGTCACGTACTGAAGGTTCTGCGGGTCAGCAGGCAGACGCGCGAGCAGCCGACGATCCAGCGAAGAACAGGTCTCAGCCTCCCAGCGAAAGATCGGATAGTTCTGGAGGTCGGCGATGGTGAGCGATGCCTGCTCAAGCAAGGGAAGCCTCAGCGGTATCGCAACGGCCATGTGCTCAATCCACAAGGGCTGGGTTTCCAGGGCCGGATCGCTCGCTCCTTGAAGCGACATTCCCACGTCGTAGCGGCCTTCACGAAGCCCATCAAGCAGCTCGTCACCTGCCACTTCAAAGAACGTGATGCTGACCTCGGGTTCTTCCGCTCGTTGCAGCGCGAGCAGCGCCGAGAGCTGAGATGACGATACGCCTGGCGCAATCGCAAGCCTGAGGTGGGCGGGTTGGCTGGTGATGTTGTCCACGGAGAACCTACAGAAGCGACGAAGCAGGTCAAGGGCAAACCAGCATCATAGTAAAGAGAGAAGTTTAACGTCTATATGTTTAACGTGGTTAATTTAAGAGGATTGTTTGACGCTTCTGTTGATGCAGAAGCTTACTATTCAGCCAGGTCGTCCACCTGGCACACCCACATATTGCGCAGTCCACTGATGGCGGACAGTGATTCCATTCCCATCGCGGACAGCGTTCCAGGCGAT
>CAYRJS010000269.1:0-3950 GCA_964424535.1 uncultured Aquimonas sp. | reverse complement strand
GGGCTGGTTCATGCCCAGCTGCGCCTGGGCCAGTTCGTAGCGAGCCCACAGCAGGTTCGGATCCTGGCTCAGGGCCGATTCGAACAGTGCTCCGGCGGCGCCGGCATCGCCCGCAAGCAAGGCGTGCAGGCCGCGTGCCATGGCCTCGTTGGCGAAGTCGTCGTGCGACATCACGCTGGGCGAGAGCTGGTCGCGCCAGCGGGTGCCGAGGGTGCGGCTCAGTTGCCGACCCATGCCGGTGACCATCGCGACCATGCTGCCCGGTTCGGGTGCCAGCTCGGTGCGGCGCCCTTCGCGGTCGATCAGCACCGCTGGTACGCAGCAGGTACTGCACGCCCATCGCGTCGTGCAGCAGCTGCATGATGCGTGCGTCGTCATCGTCGGCCACGCCGTGTGCGGCCAGCAGGCGCTTGACCCGTTCGGCCGGAATCACGTCCAGCGTGCCGGGGCTGTTCAGGGCGCGCGCCATCAGGTTGCGGGCGCCGATGTATTCGTCCTCGACCGCCTGTGCACTGGGCAGCACCGCGATGACCGGCCCCGTGTCATCACCGCCGACGCTGCGCGCGTACAACCACAGGATCAACAGCGCCAGTGCCGGCAGCGCCACGGTGGCCAGAACCCGGCGTGGCCAGCGGTTGTCGCGTGCGCGGACGGTTGCGGCCGGTGCCGGCTGTGTGGCGGATGTTTCGCGCTGGCCGTCATCGCTGCCTTGCGTTGCATCCATCACGCTTGACGCAGGTTCGCCAGCCGCGTTTTCAACAGTGTTGACCTGCGCCACGAAGCGATAGCCGTAACCGTGCACGGTGGCGATCACGGCCTGTTGCTGGCCATCGTCGCCGACCGCGCGGCGCGCCTTCATGATGGCCTGGGAAAACACCGAATCGCTGACCACCAGCCCCGGCCAGGCGGCGGCCTGGAGTTCGTCCTTGGACAGTGCCCGGTCCGGCTGCGTCGCCATGAAGACCAGCAGGTCGAAGATCTTGGGTTCGATGGGAACGGTCTGCCCGGCACGGCGCAGTTCCCGCCGCTGGCGGTCCAGTTCGCAGTCGTGGAAGGCCAGCACGCTGTCGCTGCTGCGGTCGGCCTCGGAGGCTGGGGGGTGGATCGTCATGGCATCGGCTCGGCGGCGGCATCCTCGGCATGGAGGGGCTGGCATCACCGGTCCCGCCGGCGATGCGTCCATTCAGAGCAGTGCGGACGCAGGGCAAGGGCGCTGGCCCCGGTGCGTGCAGCGCAGGCAGCTCCCGTCCGGCCGTCGCGTCGCACTGATCCGATGGTATCGGCATGGATGCCGGCAGGCCAGCAGGGCAGCCCGGGTGTGCGCCGGCGGTGCCGGGTTTTCCACGCCAGCGACCGGGCGCCGGGCCTGAAAACCCACTGCAAAAGGAAACCATCAGCAAACCCTCACGTTCCGGAAAGGCTTTGGTGAGGACTGCCGTGCCCGCCGGGAACAGTCTGTAACGGTTCGTCACATCCGCATCGGGGGCGCTTGGTGCAGGCCGGTGGGTGGATGTGGCGACGGATCCGGAAAGTCACCCTGGAGGCGGGAGAACGTGAAGATGAACAGTCGTGGAGATATGGGAACCGGCGCGCGTGCCGGCTGGTGCAGGTGGGCCCATCGCATGTCGGGGATGGTGGTGGCGGGTCTGTTGATGCTTCCGGCCATGGCACCGGCCTCGGGTGGGACGAGCGCAGCGGGTATCGCGGGCCAATGCACCAGTCTGCCGGAGACCGTGACGCCGAAGGGTGGCGAGGTCGTTCTGCAGATATGTGACGGTGATGGCCAGGTGACGAGCGCCGGCACGCCGTTCACGCAGGCGTTGACGGTGCGTCTGGAGGCGTGGCCGTCAGGGCCTGCGGCGGGAGCCAAGGGAGGCGCGGTGCTGCCCTTTGTCGAGATCGATTTCGAAGTGATCCCGGCCTCCAATGGTGCCGGCGCTACCCCGGCGCAGGCGACGGTCGTCACCGATCAGGATGGCATTGCCTCGCTGGTGCTGACCGCCAACGCGATTCCGGGGCAATTCCAGGTGCAGGCCCAGGCACAGGGCAAGGGCATGTCCGGCGCCACTGCGCTGTTCAACCTTTCCAGCGTCGCCGGGGGTGCGGTGCCGGTGGTGCACACCGTGCCGAGCGCATCGGCTCCGGTGCTGGTGGTGCTGGCGCTGGCGGTGTTGCTGGCGGCACGGCGACGCTGAGATGCGCACGGCCCATCCGGATAGAACCTGATCGAGCAACCGGTGCCAGACGAAAACCGGTTCCAAGGAGGACATCATGTTTTCACGTTTATTCGCAAGTTTTGCTGCGGCCCTGATGGCCGGCGTCATGCTGGTGGCCGCCGGCCCGCTTCATGCGCAGTCGCCGGTGCCCTATCCCAAACCGGATCTGGATATCCGCCTCGCAGGCGAGGCCTACGCGAGTGTCTTGATGGCCGATGGCAGCATCGTGATCGGTGGCGTGTTCAGCCAGGTCAACGGTATTCCACGAAACAATATTGTCCGCATGTTGCCGAACGGACAGATGGACATGACATGGGATCCGGATATACGTGGCGCGGTTCATGCGCTGGCGGTGGACTCCAGCGGCCGCGTCTATGTCGGAGGAAGCTTCAGCAGCGTGGGGGGCGAGAGCAGAAAAAATCTGGTGCGCCTGTTCGGTGTCGGTCCGGGTGTTGCCGATGCCTCCTGGTTGCCTGAGCCGGATGCGGCGGTGTATGCGCTCTTGGTAAACGACAGCGACACGCCAATGATCATCGCCGGTGGCCGGTTTCTTAACATCGGTGGCGCCAGTCGCCAACGGTTGGCGATGTTGAGTTCCCAGAACGGGCAGGCATTTGCCAGTTGGAATGTGCCAGTCAATGGTGACGTCTATGCGCTCGCCTTCGGTGCACAGCAGGGCTTTCTGCATGTCGGTGGTCGCTTTACCACTATCGGTGGTGTTGCCCGCAATCGACTGGCACGCCTGTTCACCGGGACTGGCGAGGTGGTGACCAGTTGGGATGCGCAGATCGAGACCAGCGGCATGTACCCGGAAAGCGATCCAGGGGTGTATGCCCTCGCGATGCAGGGCACGTATCTGGTGGTGGGTGGTTCATTCAGGAAGGTGGCCGGTCTGAACCGGTTCGGTCTGGCCCGCATCTATGCGAGCAGTTCCACTGCATCCACTGATGCCAACTGGGCACCCAACCTGAACTACGGCGGCGCGGATGTCGACGTCCAGGTTGACGCGATCGCGGTGAGCAGTGCCGGCACGGTGTATGTCGGGGGACAGTTCAGTCATGCGGGGTTTCATCCCGACAGTCTGGAGCGCAACGGTCTGGTGCGGATTCCGGCAAGCAGCAGCACCGGCGCTGGTGATCCGAACTGGAATCCCCGGCTCGATAGGCAAACCCGCACCTTGCAAGTGGCACCCGGTACCGAGATCGTGTACGCCGGTGGTGCTTTCCGCCATGCGCTGGCACTGGATCGTGTCGGTTGGGTCGCATTGGCCTCCAACGGTGCGGCGCTGAGCCGAACCGCGAATCTGGCCGGGCATAATGGTTTGGTCTGGAGTATGGCCAGGCAACCCGACGGCGGGCTGATCGTGGGTGGTTATTTCCATATGGTTGATGGCAACCAGGTACGCCAATACATCCTGCGTGTGCGGCCGGATGGCACCCTCGATCCGGATTGGCGCCCGCGCTTCAATGACACGGTCAGTACGATCGCCATCGGTGGCGGCGGGCGCATCTATGTCGGTGGGTCGTTCAGTTCCGTCAACGGGCAGTATCGCTACCGTCTGGCCAAGCTTTGGCCAGATGGATCGCCGGATGCCTCCTGGGTGCCAAGGCCAGTAGACAGCAACGCTTCTATCCAGGCGCTGGCGCTGACCCCGGATGGCAAGATCTACGTGGGGGGGCACTTCAGCGGAATCCGACACGGATCGGACGCGTCGGTGCCGCGCGGTCATCTTGC
>CAYRJS010000268.1:1286-3964 GCA_964424535.1 uncultured Aquimonas sp. | reverse complement strand
TTGTGACGGCCTACCTGGCTTACCTGGGTTCCCTGCTGTTGTGGCGCATCTGAGCGGGGCATGTCTGCCCGGCGCCACCGCAACGGCGGTGCGCTGGCACACCTTGGCGCGAGCCACGCAATACAGAGGTACCCGCTTTCAGGCGCGTCGTTTCAACGCGTTGATCATCGTCGGGGTGAGCTGTTTGAACAGCTCCGCGTTGTAGGACGCGCAGTAAGGCACATCCGCGACCTGGCCATATTCGATGCTCGGGTCGGGCTTGCCATCCTGGGGTCGCGTCGGGTCCATGCTGTCGATCGGGAGCGGTGTGCCGGGGAAGGTCGCGTCATTGGTCGCGTTGCCGCGCAGATCGCTCTGAAGGATCTGATGCTCGGCGATCGCGCATTTGCGTGACATCGCCGCAGGCGACCCCTCGGCCACCTCAGGGTCCACATTGACCGCGACGACGGAGACGGTGTCGTCGCTGTTCAGGTAGATCTCGAACGTGCGGAACTGCTGCGGGAAATGCACCAGCGACGAGGTTTCGACCTGCCAGAAGCTCTTTTCCGGCACCAGTTTTCCGGCACCGTCGTACGCGGGCAGCGCCTTGACGGTGTTCAGGTGACGATGGCCGGAAATCCACATCAGCAGGTTGGGTGCGTCCTGCAGCTTCTTGATTAGGGCGGGCAGCGTGACCGCGTTGTCCATCACCGCGTGAGGATCATTCTGATTGGCCGTGGCCTGCCCCCTCGGGTTCCACCATTCCATCAGGCTGCCGACAGCGGCCACGGCAATCGGCACGTGCGCGGCAATCACCATCAGCTGGTTGTTGGCCTGCCCGGCGTCGAGTTCGGCCTGCAGCCACTGCCAGCGCGCGGCGTCCAGGAAGCCATGGCCGTGGATGTCGTGCGAGCCGTCGTCCTCGCGCTGGGTGTTGTCCAGCACGATGATCTTGAGCGGAACTTCCGCCCGCGGCACGAAGCTGTAGCAGGCACAGCCGTTCTCGCTGCGGCGCAGGTTGTCGGGCACCAGCTCGAAGCCGTGTCCCTTGGGCTCGGTGGTGGTGTTGAAGAACTCGGCAATCCACTCGCTGCGCAGCAAGGCACGGCGGTTCGGGTCGGCCGCCACCTTCGGCGGCGATGCAAAGTATTCCTTTTTGCCCGTGTACTTGATCGCGCCATACGGGCTGGTGCCATCGATCACGCCCATGTAGAACGTATTGCCGGCGACGCCCGTGACCGGGTCGTTCAGCGTGACGGGCGAGGTACCGCTCAGGTGGCTGTTCATCTCGTAGATGACCGGCGGCAAGGCCATCGGCGTCATCTTGGCCGCATTGGGAATCAGCACGTCGCCGACCGCCCACACCTCGTCGCTGACATAGCTTTCGCGAAGCTTCAGTGACGGATCGGCATCCACGGGCACGGAGCCGATGTAGAAATGGTCATGGTTGCCCAGCACCTGGTACCACGGGATGGACTTGTTCAGGCCCGCCGCCTTGAAGGGACGCTGGAAATCAACGGTGTCCTCACCGAGGTGGGCGCCGGAGCTGGGCCGAATCGGCTTGCCGTCGAAGACGTCGATGTACCAGCGCGTCTCGTTGTACCGGCCACTGTCACTCACGTCACCCAGGGAGATGCCGAAATCGAACGGCGCCTGCTCGTGCAGAGCGTTCACCGTCTGGATCGCCGCGTCGAGCATCTGCGTGGTGTAGGAGATCACCGGCGAGTAGATGGACGTCATGGCCGCCCCCCGGACCGAGTCGGCCTGCTGGATGTAAATCAGCTGGTTGGGCGCTTCCTTGTCCGTGATGTGGATATCGGTCATGGCAAAGAAACTGGCTAGTTTCTTGCGCTTCGCCGGTACAGGATGGCTTTTTCCATCGGCGAGCAGGTCATGGCGCGGGACGATGGCCAGCCCCTTGCCCAGACGGTAGCGCCCATAGCCAAATTGGTCGTAATCCTGCACCTGGCTCAGTTCGAGCGGATGAAGACCCGTGCCGGACTTGAGCGTGGTGGGTTGTGCCCTGAGGTCAAAGGCGAGCATCTGTTCGCTCGTTTTCTTCACCCGCCTGCCATCGATCGGGTAGCTTGTAAGCGGGCTGCCGCTGCCACCGACCGAGGCACATGATGCCGCCGAAAATCCCGCCGCGACACCGAAGGAGTACTTGACGAACTGACGCCGACTCAATCCCGTCTTGCCCATGTCCGGTTCAGTCTCCGTGAAGTCGAATGAATTCATCTGAATTGTCCTCTTGTGCCTTTGCTGGGGATGCAACAGAAGTTCCTGAATGCAGTGTAGAGGGTTTCATGGCAACCCAGGCCGCGTGGCAACGTGGGTGTGAGCCACCTGAATTCGGCGGTTGCAGGTCATCGCGGACACGGGCGAGGTATATGATTTTCGAACCGTGTGTGTGTGTTAATTTCATAGATTGACCTTCTGGAGGGCAGGATATGGTCGCAAGCCACATGGGGTCTGATCTGCTAGAGCCTTCGGCGGTGTGTGCTGCACAAGCGCCTGCCCTGACGCCCACCATGGACGACGCAACGGCTGCCGCCGTGCGGGCCCTTGGCCGGACGGAGGATGTGATGTTCTCTCCGGGAGGGGCTCTTGTGGCCATCGTCGGTCACCTGGCCAACGAAATACTGCTGCTGAAGGTTGCCATCACGCCGCAAGCCAGCGCCGCCGTGCGCATCGATCTC
>CAYRJS010000268.1:0-1186 GCA_964424535.1 uncultured Aquimonas sp. | reverse complement strand
TCCTATCCGCATGGCGTCTGCTGGCTGACCGACGATGTGATCGTGGTGGCGAACCGGCAGGGCACGGCCTGCGCGTTTCGTCTGCCACCGTCGATGCCGCAAGGATTGGTGGATCTGGAGCCGGCGTTCATTTTCGGCGCCGATGACACCTCGCACGTGCACACGCCGGGCTCGGTCAGCACACGGCAACTGGCCCCGAACTGCTGGGAGGTGATTCTGTGCAACAACTACGCGCACCAGGTGAGCCAGCATCTGATCGAATTGCATCCCTCGGTGCGGCACGTGGCAGACAGCCTGCTGGTCCAGCGCGGACTGGAGATCCCCGATGGTGTGGCGCAAAGCGCCGATGGGCATTGGATTGCCGTGAGCAACCACAACGAGCACGCCGTGCGCATTTACCGGAACCGGCCACACCTGGGACCCGATTCGGATCCCGATGCCCTGCTCGTCGGGGTCAACTTCCCGCACGGCCTGAGGTTCACTCCCTGCGGCCGCCACCTTGTGGTGGCCGATGCCGGGTTGCCCTTCGTGCACGTGTTTGACGCGGCCGATGGCAACTGGCGCGGCACGTACTCCGCGCCCAGAAGCTTCAAGGTCGTGGACGATGCGGCCTATTGGCGTGGTCGCCACAACCCCCAGGAAGGTGGCCCCAAGGGCATCGACTTCGTGCCCGGACACCCCATCCTCATCGTCACCAACCATGAGCAGCCCCTGGCGTTCTTCGATCTGTCGGCTTTCCTGACGCCGGCAGTGCCGCTGGCATCGCCCACCGGGGACGACAGCAACGTGATTTCACTCAGCCGCCATCTGAGGGCACAGGCGGATCAGTTGCAGGAGACCCGGGACGCCGCCGCTGGGCTGAAAACGGAATGGCTCGCCACCCAAAAGGCGCTGAACGAGCAAACCGACAGACTGGTTGCGCTGTCGACCCGGCTCGACCAGTGCCAGCGTGAGCTGGACGACATGCGCTCCTGCCGTTCCTGGCGAATCACGGCGCCGTACCGCAAGGTGGGCGTCTGGGCCCGCCAATGGATGGCCAGGGCAACGCGGCGACCGGCCATCTAGGGCCTGCTCACCCCACGCTGGCACATCAGCGCCGCGCCTCGCCTGAAGAGGGCCACAGGCCGCCGTTGGCGCGCCACCTAAAATACGGCGCCATGCCCGCCGAGCGCATCGCCACCATCGA
>CAYRJS010000267.1:1609-3974 GCA_964424535.1 uncultured Aquimonas sp. | reverse complement strand
CTGTCACAGTCGAGCAGCGATGGTGGCGTTACCTGGATCATCGCCACCGGGACCGCGCTGATCGAAGGTGACAGTTGCACCTTCATCATCGACCGCAATTTCATTGCCGATCTGGATAGCGCACTGCTTGATCTTGGTGCCACGATCCATTTCACCGTGCTCGAACCGGGTGACCTCGGTGCGTATTACCAGAACGTCAATACCAGTTCGCCCGAACAACTGCGTTGCAGTCTGCACATGACCATTCGTGGTCACACCACCTACCCGTACAGCGGCAGCGGTGACAACACCTGGACGATACTGGAAGAAGTGCAAACCGATCCCAGCAACAGCGGCAAGATCATCGACACCTATCGCAACCATAGCTACACCAAGGGCAGCGACCGTGCCGGCTCCGGCGGCAGCAACAAATACAACCGTGAACATACCTGGCCCCGCAGTCTGGGCTTGGGTCTGACAAGTACCCAGGGTCCGGCCACCGACACCCATATGCTGCATTTGACCGATGAAGATCAAAACTCGGCACGTGGCAATCGGCCACTGGGCAACTGCACCCCGTCGACCAGCTGCAACGAATTGGCGACCGACGCCAACAACGGCGTTGGCGGCGGCAGTGGTGTCTATCCGGGCAACTCCAACTGGGTCAAGGGCAGCGACGGCAATACTGGCATCTTCGAGGCCTGGAATCATCGCAAAGGCGATATCGCCCGCGCCGTGATGTATATGGCGATTCGCTATGAAGGTGGCAGCTATCCGAACATGGCTAATTATGAACCGGATCTGGAATTGACTGACAATCCCAATTTGATCGTCACCGGAAGTGGTACCGGTTCAACCTTCTACATGGGCCTGCTCAGCGACATCATCGCCTGGCACCAGTTCGATCCACCTACTGAAGAAGAGCGGGTACGCAACGACATCGTGCAAAGTTATCAGGGCAACCGGAATCCCTTCGTGGATCACCCCGAGTGGGGCACAAAAGCCCTGTTCCAGTCGTCTTCGCCGGCAACCTGCATATTGGCCGTACCAACGGCCATCTTCGCGGACGACTTCGAAGACTGATCGCTTCACGCCTGCAATGGCTACACTGACACGACCGGCTCAGTCCGGTCGTGTCGTTTCTGGGATACCCATGTCTGCCTTGCTGGTTCTGTGCACCTGCCCCACCGAAGACATCGCCACACCGCTGGCACGTCAATTGGTGGACGAACACCTGGCCGCCTGCGTCAATCTGCTTCCGCAGATGCGTTCGATCTATCGCTGGCAAGGTGAAATCCATTGCGATGCGGAAGTCCTGCTGCTGATCAAGACCGCCACTGAGCGCCTCGATCAGCTCAAGCAGCGGTTGCTGGAACTGCACCCTTACGAACTTCCCGAGATCATTGCGGTCAACATTGATTCGGGTTTGCCGCGGTATCTGGACTGGATCGTCCGCGAAACCAGACCCGACCACCCTTTGCCGGATTGAATAACCATGATGTTGCGCCTCATCCGCACGAGCCTGCTGGCCTGGCTGAGCCTGGCTTGTGTCACCCCCGCCCTGGCCTTTGATGAAACCGATCTTTTGCCAGTGGACGAAGCCTTCGTGCTGGAGGCCGATGCCACGCAGGCCGGACAAGTCGATTTTCACCTGAAGATCGCCGAGGGCTACTACCTCTATCAACACCGCTTCGGAGCCAAAGCCCTGGATGCCGGCGTCGCCACCGGCAGTCTGAAATTGCCAACTGGCGAGGCATACCACGATGAATTCTTTGGTGATGTGGAAACCTACCGCAACGCCGTCACCGTCAGCCTGCCGGAAATCCACGCCGATGGTACGGCCCGGTTCGAATTGCGCTATCAGGGCTGCGCTGATATCGGCATCTGCTATCCACCGCAAAAACGCGAAGTCAGCGTCACCTTGCCGGCCCTGGCCACCGCCGCACTGATGACCAGTACCGGTCTGCCGGCACCACAAGGCTTGCTGTTCGGCGCGCCTGCCGAACCGGTTGGCGGTGCCTTTGATGCCGACCTGCCGTTGCCGGCAGAAGAAGCCTTCCAGTTCGAGGCTATCGCGGTTTCACCGGTGGAGCTATTGCTGCGCTTCACCCCGGCTCCGGGCTATTACCTGTACCAGGAACGCAACCAGTTCCGCCTGCTCGATACCGACGTGGCCCAGGTCGCCTCGCCCCAGTGGCCGCCAGCAACGCCCTACCAGGATGAGCACTTTGGCGATGTGATGGTCTATTTCGACCAGATCGAAGTACCGCTGGGATTGCGCCGCAGCCAGGCCGAAGCCGGCATGGTGACCCTGGAGGCCACCTTTCAGGGTTGCCAGAACGATGGCATCTGCTACCCGCCCATGACCCGGCAAGTCCAGGTGTCC
>CAYRJS010000267.1:0-1509 GCA_964424535.1 uncultured Aquimonas sp. | reverse complement strand
GCTCCCAACACTGCCGAGGCCGCAGCCCAGGAAGATGGCACTGTTGCCTATTCGGCTGAACGCCTGGATGCCCTGCGGGCCGAGGGCCGCACTGTCTTTATCAACATGACTGCGGATTGGTGCGTAACCTGCAAGGCCAACGAGCGCCGGATCCTGGGCACGGACAACTTCCGCGACCTGCTGACCCGGCACAACGCCGTCTACATGAAGGGCGACTGGACCAATGTCGATCCGCATATCACGGCGTTTCTGGAGCAGCATCACGCCGTCGGGGTGCCGTTGTACGTGGTGGTGACACCAGAGCGGGACGATGCCGTGCTGCCAACCGTGCTGACCATGGGGGCGATTGAAAACGCCCTGGGCCCCTTGTGAAACCCTGGAAGCAGGCTGTCTTGATCGGCGTGCTCGGCCTGGCCGGCGGGCTTGCCGGCCTGGGCGCCGCGTTTCTGGCTTTGGGACCAGGGGCAGCACTGGATACCGCTGTCGGCCAATGGACGGTCCGTCACCTCTTGGGTGGCAAGGCCAGTCTGCCCGATGGTCGGGCCGTGGTTTTCCCCGGCGACACCGTGCCCACGCTTGAGCTGCACGATCTGAAGGGGCAACTGCGCCCGATCCAGTTCGGTGATCGGCCCACCCTGATCAACTTCTGGGCCAGTTGGTGTCCGCCTTGCATCGAGGAAATGCCGCTGCTGGACCGGTTCGCCCGCGCCCAGGCCGGCACTGGCGTGCGCGTAATCGGCATTGCCCTGGACGACCCAGACGAAGTTCGCACCTTTCTGAGCAAACATCCGGTGAGTTTTCCCATCCGGATCGAACCCTCCGGCCCCAACGACAGCTCCATGCTGCTCGGCAACGCCCGTGGCGTGCTGCCGTATTCGGTTCTGATTGGAGCCGATGGCACCTTGGAAAAGGTCCGCATGGGCGCTTTTCGCCAGGGCGAGCTGGAAAGCTGGACCGGCATCCAATAACCCACCAAAGCTAATCGTCGATCGGCCGGCCTCGGGTTTCCGGCAGCATCACCACCCCGACCACCACGGTCACGATGGCAAAAAACAGCGGATACCACAGCCCGGCATCGACATTGCCGGTAGCAGCCACGAGGGCAAAAGCCATGGGCGGCAACAGGCCACCGATCCAGCCATTGGCGGCGTGGTAGGGAATCGACATGGCGGTATAGCGGATGCGCGCCGGGAACAGTTCCACCATCGCCGCTGCCACTAGCGCATAGGTCATTGCTGCCAGCAGACACAGCACAAACAGCAAGGCCACGATGGCGACACGGTTCATCGCCGCAGGATCGGCCTTGGCCGGATAACCGGCGGCACGGATTGCAGCCACTACCTGGGCTTCCAGCTCTGCCCAGCGCTTGATGCGTGTGGCCTGATCCAGACCTGCGCCTTCGAACGCTTCGATCACCACTTCACCGACCACGATCCGGGCTACGCCCTCTGCCACCAAAGGCCGGGTGTCGTAGCTGACGTGATGCTGGGCCAGGATCGACTTGGCAAT
>CAYRJS010000266.1:0-3980 GCA_964424535.1 uncultured Aquimonas sp. | reverse complement strand
GCCAAGCAAGAGATAATGCGGGGTCCGTTTCATGCGGGTACCTCAGTTCAGGTTTGAAAAAATCGAGAAAAGCAGTCTTGTGCGACATTGTCACAGATCAATGTGATGGCAATCTTGACTTTGATCAAACAGCATCTGCACGGATCAAAGCGGGTTCAGCCGGCATAGCCGAAAATACGCAGCCCTTTTTGCCAATGAAGTCACCATGTCATCGCGCTCCCTGCCCCTGGCCCTGGCTCTGCTGCCCTTCTTTTCTGTTGCCGCTCCCGCCCCGGAAGCCACAAACGACGACACCACGCAACTGGACAGCATCGTGGTGGTGGCCAGCCGCGTGGCCGAGCCGCTGAGCCAGGTGGTGGCCAGCGTGGCCCAGATCGAACGGGCTGATCTGGACCAGTATCTGGTTCACGATCTTGACGGACTGACCCGCTACGTGCCGGGTGTCAGCGTACCACGCGAAGGTCATCGCTTTGGCGGCAATGGTTTTGCCATCCGCGGCCTGGAAGGCAACCGCGTGCGTATTCTGGTCGATGGCATTGCTCTGGCGGATGCCTACAGCATCGGTCAATTTGCTTCGGCTGGCCGCGACATGGTGGATCTGGAAATGCTGGAGCGGGTGGAAATCCTGCGCGGTCCGGCTTCTACCTTGTACGGCAGTGACGCCCTGGCCGGCGTGGTGGCTTTTCGCACCCGCGATCCGGCCGATCTGCTGGCTTTTGCCTCGGGCCAACAAACCGTGGGCGCCCGTTTGACCTGGGATGGCCTGGATGACAGCCGTTTGTTGGCCGCGCACTGGGCCGGAGAATCCACGTCCAAACGTTGGCAGGCCCTGGTCGCCGTCGGCCAGCGTGATGGCCACGAGGCCGACAACCGGGCCTGGCGCGAAGCAGATCAACCCAACCCTGTCGATTATCGCCGCGAAAGCGCGCTGGCCAAGCTGATCCACGATGCCGGCAGCGCGGGTCGCTACACCCTTGCTTTCGACGCCAGCCGGCAATCGCGCCAGACGGCGGTGAACTCGTTGCGTTTCGGTGCGGGTCGCTACAGCACCACGTACCGACTTGATGGCGACGATCACGACCGTCGCCATCGCATCAGCCTGTCCGGTCAATGGCAGCCAGGCCTGAACTGGCTGGATACGCTCGACGCCCAGCTCTACACCCAGGACACCACGGTACGGCAGGAAAGCGACCAGTACCGTCTGCCGGATGCGGCAACGCCCTTTGAATCGCTGCGCTGGCGCCAATTTGACTACGAGGCCAAAAACCACGGTCTGTCCCTGCTCGGCCAGGCCCGGCATGCGGGCCCGCGCGTGAGCCACTGGCAGGTTTTCGGCATCGATCTGTCCCGGCATCGCTACGAGGGTCTGCGCGACGGTCTGGAAACCAATCTGGCCACCGGTGCCACCAGCTCCACGGTGCTGGGCGAACCTCTGCCTGTGCGCGATTTCCCCAACAGCACCACGACCACCCAGGCACTGTTCTGGCAGGATGAAATCAGCTTCGGCAAGCGCCTGGCCCTGATCCCCGGCGTGCGTGCCGAATGGTATCGACTGCGGCCCAAGCCCGATGCCATCTTCATCGAGGACTTTCCCGAGGCCACGCCCGTCAATGTCGACGAACGCGAAACCACGCCGCGCCTGGCCCTGCGCTGGTCCCTGGGCGGTGGCAACAGCCTGTTCCTGCAATACGCCCGCGGCTTTCGCGCGGCACCGTTTGGTGACGTCAACATCGGCCTGATCCTGCCGGTCTACAACTACGAAGTCCGGGCCAACCCCGACCTGCGTCCGGAAAGCAGTCACGGTCTGGAACTGGGCTGGCGGCATGTGGGTGACACCGTGCGCGCCAGTGTGTCGGTGTACGAAAACCGTTACCGCGACCTGATCGAATCGCGTGCCAACCTGGGCATCGATCCGATCACGCGGCGCCTGGTATTCCAGTCGGTGAACCGCGACCGGGCCCGCATCCGGGGCGTGGAAGCGGATTTGCTCTGGCATCTGGATGGGCGTTTCCCGTCGCTGCAAGGCTGGCAGTTGCGCGGCGCCCTGGCCTGGTCGCAAGGTGATGACCTGCGCCGGGAAGTACCCCTCAACACCATCGACCCGGCCCGGGCGACACTGGGCTTGCGTTTTGATGCCGATTCCGGTCTTTGGGGCGGCGAGCTGGCCACGGTCGCGGTGCGGGGCAAGACCCGCATCGATCATGGCGATGTCGAACTGTTCGCCCCGCCCGGCTACACCCGCTTCGACTTGTACGCCTGGTTCGAACCCTGGCACGGGGCGCGCATCAATGCCGGCATCTTCAATCTTGGCAATCGTCGTTACTGGGAATGGGCCACGGTGCGCGGGCTGGAAGCGGATGTGCGCAACCTCGAAGCCACTGACGAGAGCATCGGTTTTTACACCAGCCCGGGGCGCAACTTCAGCGTGAGCCTGTCGCTGACGTGGTGAGCCTGACACACCGGCGCTCAATCCTGTCCCGTGCTTGATCGACGAAATATCCAGCCGCTTTCACCGTAAAATACCCGCATGAGTACAGACAGGTTTGTTCCCGGACAGCGGTGGTTCTCCACGGCGGAGCCGGAGTTGGGATTGGGTACGGTGATGCGCCTGGCTGGGCGCTCGGTCCAGATCGTGTTCACCGGCACCGGCGTGGTGCGGCAGTACGCCATGGAATCGGCACCGCTGGCACGGGCCGAGTTCCGGGTCGGCGAACGGGTGCGCATCGATGGCCAGGAACGGGTGATCGAAAGCCTTGAACAGGCAGATGGCCTGTTGAGCTACGTCGCCGCAGGACAGACCTTCAGCGAGGGCCAGCTTGATGCCCAACAACCGGTTTCGCAGGCCGATACCCGCCTGATCTCGGGACGGCTGGATCGCAATGACCAGTTCGAATTTCGCTGCGAGATGCTGCAACGCCAGGCAGAAGCCCGCCGCCATCCCGGCTGGGGTGTGCTGGCAGCACGCATCGACCTGATTCCGCATCAGTTGCGAGCAGCCGAAGTGGCTGCCAGCCGCCGCCCGGTGCGTTTGTTGCTGGCCGACGAGGTGGGTCTGGGCAAGACCATCGAAGCCGGCCTGATCATCGCCCAGCAACTGGCCAGTGGCCGGGCGTCTCGGATTCTGGTGCTGGCCCCGGAAAGTCTGGTGCACCAGTGGCTGGTGGAACTGCGCCGGCGCTTCAATCTGGATTTTTCCATCTTCGACGAAGAACGCTGCGAGGCATCCGACCTGACCGACGCCAGGCACAATCCCTTCGAAGACGCACAATGCATCATCGCGGCCACGTCCTGGCTGGCCCAGACCGGCAAACGTGCCTCCCAGGCGCTGCAAGCGGGCTGGGATCTGGTGGTGGTGGACGAAGCCCATCACCTGGCCTGGTCACCCGAAGCCAGCAGCCCGGCTTATGTCCTGGTCGAAAATCTGGCCCAATCCGTTGCCAGCCTGGTGCTGCTGACGGCCACACCCGAACAACTCGGCTTTGCCGGCCATTTCGCCCGTTTGCGTCTGCTGGATCCAGCCCGCTATCGGGATCTGGCCGAATTCGAGGCCGAATCCGCGGGTTTTGTCGCACTTTCCGATACCGTTGAGCGCCTGCTGCAAGGCCAGGCCTTGACTGCATCGGATACGGATCTGCTGACGCGCACCCTGGGTGCCGATGCGCAGGAATTGCCGGAACTTCTGGCTCGCATCAAAGCCGGTGACATGACCGCAGCGCAGCAGATGGTGGACAGCCTGATTGATCGCCACGGTACTGGTCGGGTCATGATTCGCAATCGACGCGCCGTGGTCGGAGGTTTTCCGCGGCGGGTGCGACACCTGTCCTGGCTGGAGCAAACCCAGCACGATCCGGCGCTCGATGGCCGTCTACAGGCGGAATTTCTCGCCGATGCCGGGGTTCCCGGACACCTGGAACCGACCCACGACTACAGCCAGGATCCGCGTCTGGAATGGGTGCTGGCCACCCTCGACGCCCTGGCCC
>CAYRJS010000265.1:0-3991 GCA_964424535.1 uncultured Aquimonas sp. | reverse complement strand
GAGCAGCGGATTGAAAATCCGCGTGTCGGTGGTTCGATTCCGCCCCAGGCCACCAAAATTCATCAAAGAAATCAACGGGTTACGCTAAACGGCGTAGCCCGTTTTTCTTTGCGGTGTCAACCAAGTGTCAACCGCGCCAACGGGTTGAGCGCCTTGGCCTCTTGCAGGTGCTCGGGCGACAGGTGGGCATAGCGCATCGTCATCGTGACGTTGGCGTGGCCCAGGATGCGTTGCAGGGTCAGGATGTTGCCGCCGTTCATCATGAAGTGGCTGGCGAACGTGTGGCGCAGCACGTGTGTCATCTGCCCGTCGGGCAAGTTCAGCCCGGCCCGCTCGACGCCCTCACGGAACGCTGAAATGCTGTAGCCGAAGATGCGGCCCATCTGGCCGTGTTCCTTGGCGTGGGCGCGAATGTCGTCTTCCAGCGCCTCGTCAATCGGAACGGCCCGCGTCTTGCCGGACTTCGTGCGGGCGTATTCGATCAAGCCGTTCCTGACCTGGGTTTCCCGCAGTTCCTCGGCCTCGCTCCACCTGGCGCCGGTGGCCAGGCAAATGCGACTGATGAGCCGGACATGCGGGTTTCTGGAAACGGTGAGGGCGTTCAGCAGCGCAGTGATCTGCTCCAAGGTCAGGTAGCTCAGTTCAGACTGCTGAACCTTGAACTGGCGAAGGTTGGCCAGCGGGTTGTCCTTGGTCCAGTGCCCCAGGCGGATCAGCTCGTTGAACATGGCGCGCAGGTACGCATGCTCGCGGTTCATGTTGTTGGCCGTCAGACCGGCTTCAAGGCGCTTGGTGCGGTAGGCGGCGAACATGTCCACCGTAAACCGATCCGCTACCGGATCGCCCATGGCCTCGACCATCGCCTTCAACCTGCGGTGCATGTCCTGGCCAGCGCGCAAACCAGATCCATGATGGGTGAACCACAGTTCGACCAGGCCGGACAGCTTACGAAGGTCACGGCGCTCCGGCATCCACTTCGCGTCCTGGTTGACCTGCGTCTTGAGCCAGGCTTCCCAGGCCAGCGCCTCGGCCTTGGTCTTGAAGGTCTTGCGGAACCGCTTCCCGCCTCGGCCGCCTGGCTGGCTGTCAACGAGCCAACCTGATGAGTTTCGGTTGATTGTCACTTGGACTTCGCGGTCTTTCCACCGAGGACGCGGGCAACCTTGGCTTGCCATTGGTCCGGCTCCAGTTCAGGGTCACCGCCGAGTGCTCGTGCTAGCTTGTGCTGCCATGCGTCCCTTGGACTTAGCTGTAAGTAGGTATCGGCGCTGCCCTTCAGCATCCAGAGCGTGTACTTGGAGCCGTGATGTGCAAGTGCTCGCACGATTTCCAGGGTCGGTTCGAGCTTTCTTTCCAGCAAAGCATCCCAGGTCGCTTGATCAATGCTTGTTGCATTGGCCATTTTTGCGGTGTCGTTACCCCATAGCGCCTGAGCTGTCTCGATAACGCGATCCTCAAAGCGAGGTTGACTCTCGTCGGTTGCTGCTCCTACTGGTGCGTAGTGACCGTTCTCCCTGTCTGAAACCCCTGTCGTTATCCAGAGCGCGTACTGAGGCCATGCTTGGCAAAGGCGTTCAACCATTTGGGCATCGGGTTCTCTGCGGTCAAACCAGAAGTTCTTCCATACGTTGGTGCTGATGCCAGTTTTTTCTGCGAGTTCGACGTAGCGAGATCGATCAGTTGTAGCCGTCGCTATGACGGCTCTCATGCGTTGCTTGATGGCCATGAGGGGTCCTTTCAAAAATGACACTGTATCAGTGTTGAAAGTGGTATATTCTCAAAAATAGCACTCATAGGGTGTTGTTTTTGTTTTGGAGGCGAGAAGTGCTTGGGGCATCTGTAGAGCAAGAGCAGGGTAAGACACATCGGTTAGGGCTTCATATCGCGTCTATACCGCTGATGACTCGGGAAGCCTTTGCGCAAGCCATCGGCTTACCACTGGGTGTTTTGGTCGCTCAAGCAGAGCGCGGCTACTGGCCAGAGGTCAAGGTCGGAAAAAGGAGCTTCATCAACGTCGAGGTCGTCCGTCAGAAGCTCCTTGAACGCGGGCAGGAGTTCTCGCTATGAGGTCCTGCTCTCGTTCGTTATCGCGGCGTAGTGCTTCCGAAAGCGGTGCCGCTGCGCCTGCCCGCAGCGCAGCGAGGACAGCCGCGGCGACACCGCGCGCCGCGACACCCCCCCTGAGTAACACGGGGATAAACAAGGGCGAAGCATGAGCAAGTACCAATCCGAAGAAAAGATGGTGCTTGAGGGCCGCAAGGTCAAGCTTCTGTCCGCTGAACGATCAGCACGCGCCGATGCAGGTGTGGTCATCGACTACTTCCGCTGCACGGTTGGCCGTGACGCCCTGTACCGGGCCTGCATCCCCAGCAAGGGCGAACTGATCGTCGATGGGTTGCAGCTTGACCATGAGATCGTTTATGACCTGGCCGTCCATTGGGCACGACTGCTGGGATTCCAGCCAGGTGAGACACGCCCTGGACGTGACTTCTACGACCACACGTTCACCATCGTGAACGAGGACGGCATCGAGGTCGGTTCCGTCAGCGGTGGCGGAGCCATGCAGCGCGGGACGTTCTGTTTCACGCTCAAGGGCTACGGCTGCACCAGTGCGCAAGCCGGTTGGGAAGACCGCGCACACGCCTTCTTCGTACCCCTGCAAGCGACCATCACCCGGATTGACCTGGCCCGCGACTTCTTCAACGGAGAGTATGGCTACAAGGATGCGGAGCAGGCGTACCGGGACGGTGAATTCAGCTATCGCGGGCGTGCGCCCAGCGTCTACCAGCATGGCGACTTCGAGACAGGGCATTCCCGTACCTTCCAGGTCGGCAAGCGTGAGTCCGGCAAGCTGTTTCGCGGCTACGACAAGGGCCACCAGTTCAAGCTGATGGATGACCCATGGTGGCGGGCCGAAGTCGAGTTGCGCAACCACAACCGCGTCATCCCCCTTGAAACCCTGATTCGGCCCGCGTCGTTCTTCGCCGGTGCCTATGGTTTCTGTGCGCGCATTCTGGAAGACGTGCCCCCGCAGACCATCCCCACCGGCTTGAAGGTGGCCGAGGCGTCCGTCGAGCGCACGTTGCAGTGGTTTGAAAAAACCGTGGCCCCGTCCCTCGTTCACATCAGCCTGACAGCGGGGTTTGACTGGCTCACACGCATGGCCGTCGAACACGCCCACCGCGACAAACCCCGTTCTCTCAAAGGGCTCAGCGCCGATTCCATCAAGGCCGGCGTCGAGCGCGCCGTCAAACGCTTCATCCACACATCGCCCGTACCGGCCGGGTCGATGCCTTCGTAACCGCCGGACATCAAGGAAACCAAACCATGAAATTCACGTCACGCATCACCGTTCAGGGCATCAAGGGCAGCAAGGGGCAGCTTGAAAGCGGCCAGGCCTACGACAGCACCAAGATTTACGTGCAGACCGATCTGGACGACTCCAAGGGCATGGGCAAGGGCTTCGCCACCGTCGAATACAACTTCGGCACCAGCGACGAATACCACAAGTTCAAGCACCTGCCGTTTCCCATCGACTGCGATGCGGAACTCGAAATCGTCACCAACGGCAAGACGCAGAAAACCCAGATCGTCAGCCTGCGCCCGGTGGAAATCACCAAGCAAGCCAAGGGGGCCTGACATGGACTGCCGCCCTTGCTGGTACGTCCAGTCACTCGACGATGGCGCGTTCCTCGCGCCGGACGGAGAGGGCGGCATCGTCATGGTTCACCTGTTGGCCCACGCCGTCCCCTTTGAAACCCGTGAAGCCGCCGTGCATGCGGCCGTGGACCACTTCGACGGCCAGGCCTCGCTGATCCAGCTTTACCAACCCATGACCTGCGAGGAATTCATTCAGTGAAATCCGAAGCCGACCACTACACCCTTGACCTGCTGGGCAACAAGCCTGGCAGGCCGCGCAAGCCCAGCGCCAAACGCGCCTGTGAGTGCGGTCAACGTTCGACCGCTGTCACCCCTGACCACAGCCCTGCCG
>CAYRJS010000264.1:0-3991 GCA_964424535.1 uncultured Aquimonas sp. | reverse complement strand
ACCTGAACTCGATCCCGCTGGCGGCGGTCGAGCGTTTTGAAATCCTGTCCGACGGCGCCTCGGCGGTCTACGGTTCGGACGCGATCGGTGGTGTGATCAACATCATCACCCGCAAGGATTACAACGGCGTCCAGCTCAGCTACGGCATGGGCCGTCCGAGCAACGACGGCGGTGATACCGAAGAAGGCAGCGTGATCATCGGCACCTCGAATGATCGTGGCCGCGTACTGGCCGGCGCCTCGTATTCCGAGCGCGACATCATTTTCAACCGTGACCGTGACTACTGGTACTGGGGCCCGAACAGCACTACCTCCACCTTCTCGAACAACTTCACCCAGGTCAACAACAGCGCTGCAGTGGGCAATCGCCTGCGCCACCCGACCTTCGGCACCACCGTGCCGGGCCTGTGCGCGAACGGCGAATCGGGCTTCTGGATGGCCCCGATTACGGATCAGGTGACTGGTGAAAACATCAGCACCTGCCAGTACGACCACGCTTCGGTCTCGGCCACGATCTCCAGCAGCAAGCAGAACGCCATCTTTGCCCGTGGCGATTACGAGATCAACGAAGACTGGACCTTCTACTTCGACACCAGCACCAACAAGTCGACCGCGTTCGGCCGTTACGCGCCGGTTCCGTCGAGCCCGTTCCCCGGTGGCTCTATCCGCCTCGTGGCCGGCAGCCCGAACCATCCGGGTACCGCGCCGGAAGACGGCGGCCTGAACCCGAACTACGACGATTACTACGCCCAGTTCGCCGGTCAGGATCTGTTCCTGTTCCACCGCTTCGCGGCGCTCGGCAACCGTGACAGCTATTCGGAAATCACCACCAGCAACTACGCCGGCGGCCTGCGCGGCATGGTCGGCAATGTCGAGCTGGATTTCGGCGCCCGCTACAACGAGAGCCGTGGCTGGGACAAGGGTGAGAACTACGTTGTCGGCGGCCTGGCCCAGGCACCGATCACCAGCGGCGCGTACAACATCTACGATCCCTACGCCGGTGACCCAAACGGCCTCGGCTTCACCACCACGATCCTGCGTGACTTGAAGACCTCCACCAAGGAAATCTACGGCAGCGCCGCCTTCGACCTGTTCTCGATGGGTGGTGGCAGCGCCGCGATGGTCGTCGGCGCCGAGTACCGCGAAGAGTTCTACCAGGACAACTACGATCCGCTGTCCGAGTCCGGCCAGGTCGTGGGTTCGGCCGGCAACTCCGCCGCCGGTGACCGTGACGTCAAGGCCGCCTACTTCGAAGTGCTGTTCCCGATCACCTCGACCTTCGAAGTCGACATCGCGGGCCGTTACGACGAATACAGCGACTACGGCAGTGACTTCGCACCGAAGGTATCGATGCGCTGGCAGCCGCTGGAAAGCCTGACCTTGCGTGGTTCGTACGGCGAGGGCTTCCGTGCCCCGACGCTGGATATCCTGACCGCCAAGCCCAGCTTCAGCGCTGACGACTCCACCGACAGCGCCACCTGCATGATGCTGACCGGTCAGTCGAACTGCTCCACACAGATCAGCACCTGGCGCATCTCCAACCCGGATCTGACCTCGGAGCAGTCCGAGCAGTTCAGCCTGGGCGTGGTGTGGGATGCCACCGACTGGCTGAACATGAGCCTTGATTACTACAACATCAAGATCACCGACCAGATCGCGTTCATCGGTTCGGTCACGATCACGCAGTGTCTGCGTGGCACCCGTACCGACTGCCCGACCGGCCTGAGCTACCTGCCGGCCGGCACCTCGGCCACCGCGCCGAATCCGGGCGTTGGCCTGGGTCTGGAGCTTGATCCGACTGCGGGCGGTATCGTGCTGGCCCAGACCGGTTACACCAACCTGGGCTCGGTCGAAACCGAGGGCTATGACTTCACCGCCCGCACCAACTTCGACTTGGGCAACTTCGGTTCGCTGCGCAACCAGCTGATGATCAGCTACATGGCTGACCAGCACACCAACGACAACCCGAGCTATGTCGGTCAGCCGGGCGCACCGCGTATCCGTGCCGGCCTGCAGAATATCTGGTCGCTAAGCGACTTCGAGGTGAGCTGGAACATCAACTACATCCACCACACCCATTCGTGGACCTACCGCGACTGGATCGCGGACAACAGGAGCGGCGACTGGACCGGCAACTTCGAGTCGTACATCACCGATGCCTACGGCCTGCCGGCCGGCACCGTCGGCAAGACCATGCCGTCCTACGTGAGCCACGATATCCAGTTCAGCTACAACGCGCCTTGGGATGCGACGGTGACCTTGGGTGTGCGCAACGCCTTGGACCGTGAGCCGACCATGGACAGCCTGTACCGCTTCTACCAGGCTGACTCGGTTGATACCGACCTGTACGATGTGTGGGGCCGTGTGCCGTACTTCCGCTACACCCAGCGCTTCTGATCCCTCCGGATCTAACGCTTGCAACATGAAAGGGGGCCTCGCAAGAGGCCCCCTTTTTTGTGGTTCATCGCGCTCCCTTCGGGTGCACTGACGTAGGTCGGCTCAAGCGCCGCAGGCGTGGAGCCGACGGCGTCCAGCGCGGGCGAATCGTCGGTTGACCAACCTTCGGTTGTTGAAAAACGCCTCACCGCTTCGCGGCTTGAACCGACCTGCCGCCAGTAGACCGGATAAGGCGCAAGCCGCACCCGGGTGGGGCCTTCCCATGATTCCGACCGCGCCCTGCCCAGGCCACTTTCTGCTCAAACCAGCAAATTCCCCCGCCAACGCAAGGTAAACTGCATGGTTTCCGTCAGGGGGCAACACCCACCATGTCCAAACTCTCCATCCTCACGGCCTATGCCGTGCCATTGATCAATGTCGAATTCGACGACAGCGACGCACTGAACAGTGAACTGCGCAAGGCCTTCCTGGAATACGCCGCGCAGGGCGACACCTGGGCCAACAAGGAACCCTTCGTGCAGCGCAATGCAAGCCTGTTCGAAAGCGCCTTCAACCTGTTCGACTGGAACGACCCGGCCATCGCCAGGCTGCGCGACCAGTGCATGGCCGCGCTCTACCGCGCCGTCGGCGAACTGAACCAGTACGACGACGCCACCCTGGCGCGGCTGCACGTCGCGCACGAATCCTGGTTCCACGTGACCCGCAAGGGCGGCTATTTCGGCGCCCACAACCACCCGCTGCACTCCTGGTCCGGCGTCTACTGCGTCTGCCAGGAAGGCGATGAGGACAACGAACACAGCGGCCGCCTGACCTTCATCAGCCCCTATGCGACCAACACCATGTTTGTCGACATGGCATCGCACAAGCTCAAGCCGCCGTTCCACACCGGCTCCTGGCCGATCCGCCTCAAGCCCGGGCAGCTGGTGCTGTTCCCCTCCTGGCTGCTGCACGAAGTCACCGCCTTCGAGCCAGTTAACGATGACGGCCTGCGCATCACCGTCGCCTTCAACGCCCGCTTCCGCATGGATGGCGTCGAACCCCTGACCGCAATGCCGAACCCGCGCTGATCCAGAATTCCCGCCCGTTTCTGCAGAAACGGGCGGGCCCGCGTTTGGGGCTTTCCCGCTGATGCCTATCCCATATAGGTCGGGCTGAGCGCAGCGATGCCCGACATCAAAACCGTGCTGCCGCGCTATCCATCCCACCGCCGCATATCGCCTGCCAGATTCCATGCGTTGGGATTCCCCCGGATCACGTCCGGGGTCACCACCAACCTATGCAGTGATTGGGGCAAGGCTTCTGTGTGCGGGCGTGCCGGAATGTCGAAGTTTCCACGCGACGGAAGCATGGCTGTCGGGCATCGCTGCGCTCAGCCCGACCTATGTGGTGCCGGCAATGCATTACGATGACCGGCCATCACGCCGCGCAGCAACGGATTCCGCCCGTTCCATGACAACACTATCCGCGAACACTACTCCGACCGCCCACGACCGCGCCCGCGCCTGGAGCAGCTACTGGGCCGGCGGTGCGCTGCATTCGCTGGCCGGCAGCTTCGCCGGCAATTATGACGGCGCCATCGGTGCGTTCTGGCAGGA
>CAYRJS010000263.1:0-4034 GCA_964424535.1 uncultured Aquimonas sp. | reverse complement strand
CTCATTACCACTGAAAGGAGCACGGGATACCGTGAAATATCGCGCTCTCGCCCTGGCGGGCCTGATGCAAGGCCTGCATCTGGCCCGTGCCTGCGCCCGTGACGGCAGCACCGACGAGGCTGATCTGAATGCTTCGCTGGCTTCGGTGTTTCGCATTGACGCCGATTCGGTGGAAGCGGTCTACGGCTCGGCCCGATTGATGCGCACGGGCCTGCAAATCCTGGTGGGACAACTGCAGGGCGGCGAACACCGCGATCGTGCCATCAGCCGCATGGCGACCACGGTGATGCAGGTAGAACGGCAACTGCACGTGCGCCGGGATCTGCTGCAAGTGGTGCACGACGGCATTGTCGAAGCCAGCCATGCGCGCGAACTGTTCGGCGTTACCGATATCAAGGTCATCGAACGCCTGGGCGATATCTACGCCCATTCGGTCAGCCTGCTGCCTACCCGGGTGCTGGTCCAGGGCAATCCGGCGCAACTGCAGCAGGAGATTGTGGTTGCGAAAATCCGCGCCTGCCTGCTGGCTTCGGTACGTTCGGCCGTGCTCTGGCGCCAGCGTCGGGGCAGTTACTGGGATTTAATCCTGCGTCGTCGCGCCTTGTTGAACGCGGCCCGAGGTTGGTTGGAATCCTGAAATTCGACTCACGAACCACTTGCTGAACTGCGACCATCGGACAGGTTTCCGGTTGCAAACGCGGTCCTATACTCGTTGACCTACATCGTCATCAGGAGGATTGCCATGAAACTGGATGGGAAAGTCGCCATCGTCACCGGAGCCGCCAGCGGCCTGGGCAAGCGCATTGCCGAAGTCTATGCCGAGAACGGCGCTGCAGTGGCCATTGCCGATATCAACCTGAACGCGGCCCAGGCCACGGCCAAGGAGATCATCGCCAAGGGCGGACGCGCCATGGGGGTTCGCATGGATGTGACCAGCGAATCCGAGGTCGATCAAGGCGTGGACAACGTGGTCAAGGAACTGGGTTCGGTCGATGTGCTGGTCTCCAACGCCGGCATCCAGATCGTCAATCCCATCGACAAATTCAGCTACGCCGACTGGAAAAAGCTGATGGCGATCCACGTCGACGGCGCCTTCCTCACCACCCGCGCCTGCCTGCGGCACATGTATGCCCGCAAGCAAGGTGGGGCCATCATCTACATGGGTTCGGTGCACTCCAAGCTGGCTTCGCCATTGAAGGCGCCTTATGTCACGGCCAAGCACGGCCTGCTCGGCCTGGCCCGGGTCGTAGCCAAGGAAGGCGCCGCCCACGGGGTGCGTTCCAATGTCATCTGCCCCGGTTTCGTACGTACTCCGCTGGTGGAAAAGCAGATTCCCGAACAGGCCCGCGAGCTGGGTATTTCCGAGGCCGATGTCATCAAGAACGTGATGCTCAAGGACACCGTCGACCACGAATTCACCACGGTTGATGATGTCGCTGCTGCGGCCTTGTTCCTGGCCAGCTTTGAAAGCAATGCCCTGACCGGGCAAAGCCTGGTGGTCAGCCATGGCTGGTTCATGGAATAAGTCGCACCCGATATGGCCAAGCCCGATCTGCAGAAGAAAAAATCCTCGGCACCTGCCGTGCTGGATTCCGTGCGCAGCTACCAGAGCGTGGCTCTGGTGCTGCAGGGCGGTGGTGCCCTGGGTTCCTACCAGTGCGGAGTCTATGAATCCCTGCACGAGGCCGGAATCCGGCCGGACTGGTTCGTTGGCACCTCGATCGGGGCGATCAACGCCGCCATCCTGGCTGGCAATGCGCCGGAACACCGGGTCGAGCGCCTGCACCAATTCTGGGACACGATCTGCGAACCGGGCGGCATTGCCGCCCTGATTGGGCAAGGCGTGCGCAGTTGGCTGGACTGGATGCCCTCGAACCCGGCCATCGATGCCTGGGCCAACTCCATGGGTGCATTGGGGGCCTTGGGTTTTGGTCAGCGTGGTTTTTTTGAAGTGCGCCCATTGCCGCCATTCTGGACCGAAGACGGCAGCCCGGCGGCCACCAGCTTCTACGATACCCGCCCGCTCAAGACTACGCTGGAACGCTTCGTCGATTTCGACCGCATCAATGCTTCCAGGGCCGTGCGCCTGACCGTGGGTGCCACCCAGGTCGAAACCGGCAACGATCATTATTTTGATTCCTGGCGCGAACCGATCCGGGCCGAGCACATCATGGCCTCCGGCGCCCTGCCGCCGGCCTTTCCCGCCATTGAGGTCAACGGCCATCACTACTGGGATGGCGGCCTGGTTTCCAATACCCCGCTGGAACGGGTCTGGCAGGACCAGCCCCGGCGCGACAGTCTGGTTTTCCAGGTGGATTTGTGGAGTGCGCGCGGGCAGTTGCCGCGTTCACTGATGGATGTGCTGGAGCGACAAAAGGACATCCTGTTTTCCAGCCGCACCCGCCATACCACCGATGCCGGAGCCCGCCTGCAGAAATTGCGCATCGCCATCAGCCGCCTGTTGGCGCAGGTCCCGGCCGAGGCCCTGGATCCGGAACTGTGCGAAACCTTGCGACCCTACAGCTGCGATCACGTGTTCAACATCATCCATTTGATCTACCAGACCAAGCCCTACGAAGCTCAGTTCAAGGACTACGCCTTCGGCCTGGAAACCCAGCGCGCGCATTGGGCCGATGGCATGGCTGACATGCAGCACACCTTGGCCCACCCGGATTTCTTTGTGCGTCCGTCCCCGCAGGTCGGCGTGATGACGCACGACGTGCACCGCCTGGCACCGCGTACCCCGGCGTAAGTCCTACTCTGGATCGGCCAGATCCAGCCAGACCAGGTGATGATCGGAGGCCAGGGTCCAGGCATATCCAGGCTCGCCTTCGCGTGGCCAGAACACACCACCATCACGAATGGTGAATCCGCGTGACGGCAGCAGATGATCGATATGCAAGGTACCGGTGCGCGGGCCAAAATCGCCGGTATGGGCGGCAATATCGCCCTGACGCTGGAAGTCGTAGCGGGCCGCCGCCTCGATAGCACCTTCGCTGCGCGGCACGAAACTGGCATCGATGCGCGGATCGGCCAACAGCGCACGAATGACCGCGTGCTCACCATCACCATCGTCGGTATCGGCATTGAGGTCTCCGGTCAGCACGAAGCGGGCTCCGTCCGGCAAGCCGCCACATTGACCCTGGTCATCACATAGCCAAGGCAGGTCCTGGCCGGAAAGATAATGCGACCACAGGGTGATTTCATCGGCATTGCGGGCCAGATTGCGTCGTTCCGGCCCGTCGAACACCGGTGGAGTCGGGTGCGATGCCAACAGGTGCACGGTGCCCAAGGCGGTTTCGATCGGCACATCCCAGTGGGATTTTGACGACAGGCGCAACTGCGCCCAGATGGCGTCCTCGTAATAGGGCGTGCCATCCGGATTCATGGGGCGGCGCGCGTCGGGCAAGTCCTTCCAGAGGAAATGCTGGAAGCTGCGCACGGCGGCGGCATCGATCGGATAGCGCGACAGGATCAGCATGCCGTACTGACCCGGGTGTTTGCCGTAGCCCCAGGCGTCGTTGGGGCCATCGGTGCGGCCGTCGTGATCCAGATCCAGACCACTGGGCTCACCGGTATTGACTGGAGCGCTGTAGCGCCAGTCATAGCGGATCGGGGCCAGACCGGCCTGCGGCACCTCCAGATAGCGGCGCTGGAACAGTTCGGCGGCGCGCTGGCCCGCGTCGTAATCGAACTCATTGAGCAAGACCACGTCCGGGCGCAACAACTGCAGGACCGAGGCAATCTTGCGCGCGGTTTCGTCGCCCTGCTCCAGACGCGCCACCAGGCCACCATCGGCCTCGTCGAACAAGGAGGTGTTGTAGGTGGCAACGCGCAACGTCATCGGTTCGGGCATGGGCACCTCGGCAGGAGTTGTCGTGCTTGCAGGTTCAGGCGCCTGGCCACAACCGCCCGCCAATACGGCCGCAGCCAATAGCCAGGTCAAGGAAAATCGCATCATGGTGCCTTTTTGATCGGTGCTCAGAGCCTGTGAAAATTTCGGGCGCCGTAGCGAGGGCGTCGCCGGGCGTCGC
>CAYRJS010000262.1:0-4049 GCA_964424535.1 uncultured Aquimonas sp. | reverse complement strand
TGCCCATCGCGGTACCTTACCGGTTGGGTGTTGCACTTGATTATTGATTCCGCCAAGCCTAACATCGAAACAAACGCAATTACTGAATCTATTCACTCATGTCCACACTTGGTCTTTCGCAACGGCTACTACCGCTGACTCCCGGTCGGGGTCTGCGCGCGACCATCCGTGCCATGACCCATTCTGATTCCCCCTGGCCCCGACCATAGTCAGCTTGTTCCAAGCTAGGGGGGTCGGATTTCAACGATTCTCCTGGAGTGTGCTTCATGCTGACTAATCCTTCCCAGAAATACCCCCCCGTCTCCTCGGTCGATCTCGACGATCGACAATGGCCGTCACGTACCTTGACGAAGGCCCCAATTTGGCTGTCCACCGACTTGCGCGACGGTAATCAGGCGTTATTCGAGCCGATGAACCGCGAGCGCAAGCTGCGCTTGTTTCATGAGTTGGTACGCATTGGTTTTAAGGAGATCGAAGGAGGCTTTCCCGCAGCCTCGCGTACTGATTTCGAGATCGTGCGCCACCTCATTGACGCGGGCCAGATTCCCGAAGACGTCACCCCTATGGTGATGACGCAATTGCGCGATGATCTGATCACAGAAACGGTGCGCAGCGTGGCAGGCGCGCGGCGCGTAATCGTGCATTTTTATAACGCCATTGCGCCTGCCTGGCGGGAGATCGTCTTCGGCATGAGCGTTCCGCAGATCATCGAAATGGTGGAACGCTACATTGCACTTTTCAGGCGGTTGACGGCTGCTCATCCGGAAACCGAATGGATATTGCAATACTCGCCCGAGACGTTTTGCATGGCCGAACTGGAGGTTTCACTGGCTGTTTGCAACGCCGTCATTCGCGCCTGGGATGCCGGGCCGCAACGACCAATGATCATCAACCTGCCGACCACAGTGGAGGTCTCCACCCCAAATGTGTTTGCTGACCAGATCGAATGGATGGATCGACGGTTGGAGCGGCGCGAGCACATCGTGCTGTCCGTGCATCCACACAATGACCGGGGCACGGGCGTGGCCTGCGCAGAACAAGCCATGCTGGCTGGTGCGCAGCGGGTCGAAGGCTGCTTGTTTGGCAACGGCGAGCGCAGTGGCAATGTTGATGTGGTGACGCTGGCGTTGAACCTCTATACGCAGGGCATTGCGCCGAAGCTGGACTTTTCCGACATTGCGGCGGTCGCCCGCGTGGCTGAGGAATGTACCGCACTGCCCATACACCCACGCCATCCGTATGTCGGCGATCTCGTGTTCACTGCGTTCTCTGGCTCGCACCAGGACGCCATCGCTAAGGGCTTTGCCGCGCAAAAGGCTGATGCGCCTTGGCGCGTACCTTACCTGCCTATTGACCCAAAGGATCTGGGTCGTACTTATGACAGCATCGTGCGCGTCAACAGCCAATCAGGTAAGGGAGGCATTGCCTTCCTGCTGCAACGAGACCACGGCATTATCATGCCGCGCCGCATGCAGGTGGAGTTCAGCGCTATCGTCCAGGAGCAGGCCGACTCCAGCGAAACGGAGCTGTCCAGCGAACAAGTTTGGGCCTTGTTTGAGCGCACCTACCTTGCCTCGGGACGGGAGCAGCCGGGCTACATTTACCGCAGCCACCGCCTGTTCGAACACGCGCACGGGCAAGGTATCACGCTGGAACTTGCGGATGCAGCCGGTAACGTCAAAGCCTTCGAGGGGACAGGCAACGGTCCGATTGCCGCGACAGTGGCGGCGCTTGGCCTGGCGCTGCGCATCGACAGCTATGAGGAGCGCAGCTTGGGCGCCGGTTCCGATGCGATGGCGCTGGCCATTGTAGAGGCCGCCATACCGGGTGTGCCCGGCTCGCGCTTTGGTGTAGGCCGACATGAAAACATCGCTACCGCGTCGGTTTTGGCCGTGCTGAGCGCAGCGGCACGATTCTCTACTGAGATGGCAGAAGTCGACTGATCGGAACTGTGAGACCGCATATGACACAAGACATATGCGGTCTTTGCAGGCTTTAAGCATTCATGATTGGGGAGTAGTAATGGAGCTTCGCCACCTTCGCTGTTTCCTCGCCGTGGCCAAAGAACTCCACTTCGCCCGTGCGGCGGAGAAACTGCACATTGAGCAATCGCCTCTGTCGCGCACCATCAAGGAGTTGGAAGAAGATCTGGGCGAACAGCTATTCATCCGTACCAGCCGCAGCACGCGACTGACACGGGCGGGCAAGCTCTTTCTGGAACACGTGCCGCGCATCTTCGCGGTCTTGCAGCAAGCTTGCGATAGTGTGAAGGCAGCGACCAATGGCTTCCACGGCCAGTTGCGCATCGCGTTGTCCGATGGCATTACGCCGTCGCGCCTGCCGGCTTTGCTCGCGATGTGCAGGCAGGAGGAACCCGAGGTCGATATCCGTCTATTCGAGGTGCCGCTGGCGCAGCAGATCAAGGGGCTGCACGACGACCTGTACGACGTGGGTTTTGCGCAATCCGATGAAGTGGGTGAAGGCATTGCAGCCCAAGCGGTGTGGAGCGATCCGCTGATGGTGGCCGTGCCGGCACGCCACCCGCTGCTCAAACACAAGCGCATCCCTCTGGAAGAAATGATGCGTTACCCCCTCGTGCTGTGCGATCCGCTGGCGTGCGAAGGCCATGCGCGCCAGGTCGAGCGTGTGCTGCGCCGCTCGGACACAGAGCCGCTGATTGCCGAGCGTGTGGTCTCATGCGATTTGATGATGGCGCTGGTGTCGGCGGGCTTCGCGCTGGGCCTTACTGGCGCACCACACATCGCGGCCAGCCGCGAACCGGGTGTGGTCGCGCGTCCCTTGGCGGGCCGTTCTCCGGTGCTGACGACCTATGTGTTGCATCGAGAGGGCGAGTCTTCGGAAGCGCTGTCCCGATTCATCGAAAGAGTGCAGGCCATCGACTTGACCGAAGGCGCGAGGCCCGCACCACCAACTGAATCCGATCCCCCGGAGGTCATCGAGCCATGAAGCGACTGCCCCCTTTGTTGTTGGTTGCTGCACTGGCAGCCTGCGGCCCATCTGAACCGCCGAAACAGCAAGCCAATGTGCCCACCGTCGAAGAACTCGCCGCCAACCCCGAGCGTTTGAAGGAACTGCGCCGCCAGTGCAAGATCGAGCGCCCGACGCTGGGCGATGTGCTGTGCAACCGCGTGGCCGAAGCTACGAACAAGCGCTTCTTCGGTGACGGCAAGGTGCCTTACACACCATCGGAAACGCCGCCGAAGTTCTGACCGTTGGCGGATTGCCGCATATCCTGTTTTTCTTTCTCGACACGCCGCAGCGCGCTCACGCCTGCGGCGTTTTTACTGGTTTCGTCCCTGCATGAAACCATGCTTTTTGCATCACCTTGCTGCCGATAACGGTCTTTGACCGGCACTGAACCGGCACCGATCCTGACGCCTGAGGCACGCCTTTGTGCCGTGTTTTCCACGGGGAATCAGCGCAGGAGAAATCGGAGGCCAAGGTATGCAGGCTCAGGGTGTGTTGTTCGGGCAGATCGCCGCCGTGTTCGGCATCGTGATCGCCGGAGTGTGGGGTGCCACGCAATGGACAGCCGCCGCCTTGGGCTACCAGCTACGCCTGGGCTCGCCCTGGTTCGACTTGTACGGCACGCCGGTCTATTACCCGTGGAAGCTGTTCGAGTGGTGGTTTTTCTTCGACGCCTACGCGCCGCAGGTGTTCGACATCGGCGGCATGATCGCGGCGGGCAGCGGTTTGCTGGCCGTAGCGGTCGCCATCACCATGTCGGTGTGGCGCTCGCGCCAGGCGCGCAAGGTAACGACCTATGGCTCGGCCCGCTGGGCCGATGCCGCCGACATTCGCAAGGCCGGGCTGACACAGCCCGCTGGCGTCTTTCTCGGCCAGCATGACGGCCACTATCTGCGGCACGAAGGGTCGGAACACGTCCTGACCTTTGCGCCGACGCGCTCAGGCAAGGGTGTGGGCCTGGTGGTGCCGACATTGTTGAGTTGGCCCGCGTCCGCCGTCATCCACGACATCAAGGGCGAGAACTGGCAGATCACCGCCGGCTGGCGTTCGCGCTTCTCGCA
>CAYRJS010000261.1:0-4089 GCA_964424535.1 uncultured Aquimonas sp. | reverse complement strand
AGGAATTGGCCCAGGTCGTCGAACGGGTGCATGAACTGCGTGCAGCCCTGGAAACCAGCCAGACCCAACAGCAGACGCGGGTTGCTGCCCTGGAAGAACAACGGGGCGAACGGCGACGTCTGGTAGCCGATCTGGACACCCGCTTTCGCGATACCGAAAACCGTCTGGCCACACTGGGGCGCGATGAACAGTCCCTGGTGGATCTGCTGGAACGTCTGCAAGACATCTTTGCCGACATTCCCGACGAACCGGAAGCGACCCAGCCCTTCGCCAAGCGTCGAGGACAACTGACCTTGCCCTTGCGAGGATCGGTCCTGAGCGGTTTTGGCGGCACCTTGCCGGATGGACGCACCAGCCATGGCTGGTTGCTGGCAGCCGAAGTCGGGGCCCCAGTACAGGCCATCGCCCATGGCCGGGTGGTTTTTGCCGACTGGCTCAAAGGCTACGGCCTGATCGTCATCCTCGATCATGGTGGTGGCTACATGAGCCTGTATGCCTACAACGACAACCTGCGCCGTGAAGTCGGTGACTGGGTGGATGCCGGCGACACCCTGGCCGGAGCCGGCACCTCTGGTGGTCAGTCGCGCCCGGCCCTGTATCTCGAACTGCGTCGCGATGGCCGTCCGATCGATCCGAAAGGCTGGTTCGCCTCACGTTGAAAACCGGCGATTGCACGCACAGCCAGGTCATTTCGCCCTTGCCGCAAGCCTTGGCGTATGATGACTGGCAACCATCGCGACAATATCGGCAAGGCCATGCCAAGCAAATTGGATCCGCTTATCTCCGAATTCGATACTGCCGAAGAACAGGCAGCCTATGAGCGTTGGTACCGGGCCAAGGTCGAAAAGGCCATGAACAGCCCGCATCCGCCGGTACCGCATGAACAAGTCATGGCCGAGATTGACGCAATCATCAATTCGGAAGAACGGAAAAAACACCGAGTGGCGTGATGCGTGTCGTCTGGAGCGCCGAAGCCCGCAGCCAACTGCATGAAATAGTCCGCTATGTCGCGCGCTTTGATCCTACGGCAGCGCGACGACTGAGTGCGCGGATTCGTGCAACCGTATTGCCATTGACTGATTACCCTTCCCTCTACCGCGAAGGTCAGGTTCCCGGAACCCGCGAATTGATTCCGCACCCCAATTACCGTGTGGTCTACCAGGTGGATGCCGATCACGTGCTGATCCTGTCGTTGCTCCACGTTCGCAGGCAGTATCCGTAAGCCTGAATGCAGGCAGTCTGGCGCCGGTGAATAGCCGTACCGTGGCTGCACCATGCGATAATCCCGCCATGAAAGCCCTGCCTGCCCTGCTGTTCACCCTCGCGCTGTCCTTCCTGCTGTCTGCACCGACGATGGTGTGGGCGGAGCAGGACGCGGTCTCGACTGAAACTCCTACTGCGGAAAGCGAGGAGGCCGTCAGTCTGGAAGAAATCCGTCGCTTCGTGGCGGTGTTCCGGGCCGTCAAGGCCGGTTATGTCGATCCGGTCGATGATGCAGCCCTGATGCGGGCCGCGATCCGGGGCTTGTTGCTCGATCTGGATCCGCACAGTGCCTATCTGGATGAGAAACAATCGCGCGCCCTGAGCGAAGCGGCCAGCGGTGCCTATGAAGGGCTGGGTCTGGAGGTGATGCAGCAACCTGATCGCAGCCTGTTGGTCGTGGCACCGATTGACGATGCTCCGGCCGAGCGTGCCGGTATCCGGGCGGGCGATGTGATCATTGCGATCGATGGTGAATCGATCACCGCCGATGGCGTGGATGCCGCCGTTGATTCCATGCGCGGGCCCGTTGGCAGCCAGATTCGTTTGACCGTGCTGCGTGATGGTGCGCGCGGACCGCTGGAGTTCGACCTCACCCGGGAAACCATTCGCGTTTCCAGTGTCCGGGTGCGCACGCTCGAACCCGGATATGCCTACCTGCGCATCTCCACCTTCCAGAACAACACCGGCCTGGATTTGCAGCGCAAGCTCAAGGAAATCACCGCAGACGGCAGCGTCACCCTCAAGGGTTTGGTGCTGGACCTGCGCAACAACCCCGGTGGTCTGCTCAATGCTGCGGTGGAAGCCGCGGATGCCTTCCTGGATGCCGGCGTCATCGTTTCCACGCGCGGGCGCATCAGCCGTTCACGCAGTGAAGTGTCGGCTCATCCGGGTGATGTTCTGGCTGGCGCGCCCATCGCCATTCTGGTGGATGGCGGTACCGCCAGTGCCGCCGAAGTGCTGGCCGGCGCCCTGCGTGACAATCACCGTGGCCTGGTCATCGGCCGGCCCACCTTCGGCAAGGGCTCGGTGCAGACCGTGCTGCCGCTGGACAATGGCGATGCCATCAAGCTCACCACGGCGCGTTACTACACTCCCAGCGGGCAGTCGATCCAGGCCTCGGGCATCGTTCCCGATGTCCTGCTCGAAGCGTATGACGAGGACTGGAACGAGCGTGAGAATTTCCAGCCGCCGACCCTGCGCGAGCGTGATCTGCCGGGCCATCTGCACGGTGATAACGAGGTGGATGCGGCAGATAGCAAGGCTGGAGCCATCGAGCCTCAACCCGTGACGCGGGTCGAGGAACTGGATGACCACGAAGTGCGGCAGGCACTGAATCTGCTCAAGGGTCTGGCGGTATTTCGCGGGCTTCCGGTCAAATCGGCACCCGCTGACCAGAAACCCTGAGATCGACCAACGACTTGCCGGTTTCCTCCAGACTGTCGCTCAACCAGGCCGTCAGCGGCTCCAGCCAGGCCGCATCCCGATCGGCCCGGGTACACAGGATCCAGCGGGCTGCCGTGGGCGTGAAGCCCCAAGGCGCGAGCAGGTGCCCAGCTTCGATATCGGCCCGCACCAGAGGTTCGGGTGCAATGGCGATACCCAAACCGGCATTGGCGGCTTCCAGCAGGTAATACAGGTGCTCGAAACCGGTACCCAGTTGCAGCGCCGCCGGATCCAGCCCATGCCCTTGTGCCCATTGCGGCCAGGCTTGCGGGCGTGAGGTGGTGTGCAACAAAGGCTGCGTCAACAGCGCATCCGGGCCGCGTCCGTGCAGTTGCCGCGCCAGAGGCGTGTTGGCGGCGAGCACCGGACCGATGCGTTCGGGTGCCAGCTCGCGTACGGTCCAGGTTTCCGGCCAGGGTGGGGCTGCCAGCAGCAAGGCTGCGTCCAGACCGGTCAACTGTGCATCGGGGGTAGTTTCCTGGGGTGACAGGTGCAGGTGCACATCGGGCAGATCGGCCTGCAGTTGCGCCAGGCGCGGGATGATCCAGCGCGCCAGCACACTGGCCGAGCACCCCAGTACCACCGGAGCCTGCGCCGCTTCGCGTTGGAGACGGGCCAGGGTTTCACCGATATCGGAAAAAGCCGTACCGACCACCTTGGCCAATTGCAACGCTTGCGAAGTGGGCAGGCGACGACGGCCTTCGCGGCGAAACAGGATCAAGCCCAGATCTTCTTCCAAGTGGCGCATCTGATGGCTGATCGCGCCGTGGGTGACATGCAGTTCCCGGGCCGCCGGGCTGATGCCGCCCAGGCGCACCACGGCCTCGAAGGCGCGCAAGGCGTTAAGGGAGGGCAAGCGCTGATTCATGTGAGTTTTATTGACATGATCGTTTGATTTTATCGCTTATCAGCAAGGATTCCAGTCACTAGAATGGCACCCATTGCATACTTGAAGTACAGCACGTGACCGCCTTCCCCGATTTCAACGCCTATCCCGATGCCAACGGCCACTTCGGTCGTTTTGGTGGCCGTTTCGTTGCCGAAACCCTGATGCAGCCATTGGCCGAACTGACAGAGGCCTGGTTGCGTTACCGCGAAGATCCCGAGTTCCTGGCCGAACTGGATGCCGACCTGCGCGACTACGTGGGTCGGCCCAGCCCGATCTACTATGCTCGGCGCCTGAGCGAAAAAGTGGGTGGGGCGCGCATCGTGCTCAAACGTGAAGATCTCAACCACACCGGCGCGCACAAGATCAACAACACCGTCGGCCAGGCCATGCTGGCCCAGCGCATGGGCAAGACCCGCATCATCGCCGAGACCGGTGCCGGCCAGCACGGCGTCGCCAGCGCCACCGTGGCCGCGCGCCTGGGTCTGAAGTGCGTG
>CAYRJS010000260.1:2498-4100 GCA_964424535.1 uncultured Aquimonas sp. | reverse complement strand
CTCAAGTTCACCGGCGGGGTGGAAGAAATCTTCGCGGTGCAGGCCCTGCAAGGCGCCCTGTTTCCGGAAATCCTGAACGAACAGGACTATCTGAAAAACTCCTACGCCCTGCCCGATGAAGCCCTCGAACAGGTGCAGTTCTCGCCGCCACCGCAGCCGCAGGACAGCGCGCCCGATCAAAATCCGTAACGCAGAAAACCACCGTCCACGCCGATGCACTCGCCAGTGATATAGGCGGCCGCAGGCAGACACAGGAAGGCCACGGCAGCGGCCACGTCCCGGGGTTCACCAATACGGCCCAATGGGGTACGGCGCAGGACTTCGTCCCGGTATTCGGTATCGGCCAACGGCCCGGCGGTGCGACGGGTGCGGATATACCAGGGCGCTACCGCATTGACGCGGATGCCATCGGCAGCCCATTCGCAGGCCAGGTTGCGGGTCAACTGGTGCAAGGCCGCCTTGCTGGCACCGTAGGGCGCGCCGGTGCGCACATGGGTGAGGCCGGACACCGAGCCGACGTTGACGATGGCACTGGCCGCATGTCGGCACAACATGGGATAGGCGTAGCGGCAGATTTCAAAGGCGGCGAACAGGTTGGTTTCAAAGATCGCCCGCCATTCGTCCTCGGCATAGTCCATCGCCGCCCGTGAGACATTGGTGCCGGCGTTGTTGACCAGGATCTGCAGTTCCAGACCGCGATCCTCGATCCAGTCAAACAGTGCCAGGCGCTCCTCGGCCCGGGCCACATCGGCGGCAAATACGTGTACGGTGCGGCCCGGGCTGTCGTCTTCCAGTTCGGCTTGGGTCTGCTCCAGGCCTTCATCATCGCGCGCCACCAGCAAGACATCAGCCCCCAGATCCAGCATTTCCTGCGCGATCGCCCGGCCGATGCCGGCGGTGCCGCCGGTGATCAATGCGGTCTGTCCATCCAGTCGCCAACGGGCCTTGTTCATCTCGTCACCTTGGTCGTGGTTGCGGGTAGGATACGGGGAATCGTCCTCGGAGACCTCCATGCGTATCTGCCTCATCAGCGCCTGCCTTGCCCTGTTCTTGGTGATACCAGCGGCCACGGCAGCCACAAATGCCTGCAGCGCGCTGGATGGCTGGAACGCGGGGCGGCAAGGCCAGGCGGCCCAGGCCGAATGTGATCAGGACGCCTACGTCGAAGCCCATCGCCTGGGTTCGGCCCTGGCCGAGCTGCATCAACAACACACGGATGTGGAAAAGCAAATCATCGCCGAACCCGAGAATGCCGGGGCCCTGCGCCGGCGCCAACGCCAGCTGGATGTCGATATCGAGGCCATCCACGGCGTCGCCGTACTGCGAGGCTGGCCGGTCGATGCCACCACACCCAAACCCGAAGGGGAAACACCATGACCCCGATCCGCCAACTCTGGCTCGTGCCCGTGCTGCTGCTTGCCGGCAGCCTGGTCGCCTGCGGTTCGTCCCAGCCACCACCGGAACCGGAACCACCGCGCGAAGAGCATCAGGCCCTGCAGCGTGCCATCCAGGAACCGCTGGACCGCGCCCGTGCGGTCGAGGACACCTTGCAAAAGCAGCAGGAAAGCCTGCAACGACAACTGGACGAAGACGGGGGCTGAG
>CAYRJS010000260.1:0-2398 GCA_964424535.1 uncultured Aquimonas sp. | reverse complement strand
GCTTTTTTCGTTGCCGCTTTCTTGGCCGGAGCCTTTTTGGCGGCGGCCTTTTTCGCCACGGCTTTCTTGGCCACGGCTTTTTTCGCTGGCGCCTTGGTCGCAGCCTTCTTGCTGGCCGTCTTCTTGGCTGCGGCCTTGCGCCCGAAACCCTTGCGTGCCGGCTTGCCGGTTTCGGCCAGCATCTGCTGGGCTTCTTCCAGGCTCAAGGAGGCCGGATCGCGATCCTTGGGAATCTTGCCGTTGAGTTCACCATCGGACAGGTAGGGACCAAAGCGGCCATTGAGAACCTGGATGGCACTGCCCTCGAACGCCTTGATGATGCGATTGCGGGCGATTTCTTCCTTTTCCAGGATCAACGCCAGGGCGCGGTCGAATTCGATGGTGTAAGGGTCGTCTTCTTTCTTGAGTGAGGCATAGGTCGCGCCGCGCTTGGCATAGGGACCAAAACGTCCGACGGCGACGCTGACTTCGTCCTCGCCATCCAGGCCCAGAACCCGCGGCAGCTTGAACAGCTCCAGGGCCTCGGCCAGGCTGATGGTGTGGATGCTCTGGCCGGGACGCAGCGAGGCAAAGCGGGGCTTGTCCTCGTCTTCCTTGCTGCCGATCTGGGCAAAAGGCCCGTAGCGACCCAGGCGCACGCTGACCGGTTTGCCCGAAGCCGGATCATCACCCAGTACGCGCGCGCCGGTGGCTTCGGAGCGATCGACAGTCTCGTTCTTTTCCTCGACCAGGGCCTTGAAGGGCTTCCAGAAGCGCGCCATCAAGGGAATCCATTGCTTCTCGCCCCGACTGACGGCATCCAGTTCGTCTTCCAGCCGCGCGGTGAAGTCGTAATCCACATATTGGGTGAAATGACCGGACAGAAACTTGGCCACCGCCCGGCCCACGTCGGTGGGATGGAAGCGACGAGCATCCAGGATCACGTATTCACGGTGTTGCAGGGTCTGGATGATGCTGGCGTAGGTTGAAGGACGGCTGAGGCCGTATTCCTCAAGGGCCTTGACCAGACTGGCTTCGGAATAGCGCGGCGGCGGTTCGGTGAAATGCTGATCAGCCAGGATCGCCGACAGCGGTACGGCTTCGCCCACGCGCAGGGCCGGCAGCTTGCGGCCTTCATCGTCATCCTCGCGATTGCGGGTGTCCTTGCCTTCCTCGTACACGGCCAGAAAGCCCGGGTCGACCACGGTGGTGCCGGTGGCGCGGAAGCTGTCCTGCGGCCCGGCCGCCAGGTCCACGGAAACGGTGTTGAGGGTGGCATGGATCATCTGGCTGGCGACCGCGCGCTTCCAGATCAATTCGTACAGACGCGAGCCATCGCTATCGAGGTAGGCCGCCACCGATTTGGGCGTGCGCAAGGCTGATGTAGGACGAATGGCCTCATGCGCTTCCTGGGCGTTCTTGGATTTGGCCTTGAAGACGTTGGCCGTGGGCGGCAGGGCCTGGGCCCCGAAATCACGGGCGATCAATTCGCGCAATTCCGCCACCGCTTCCTGCGACAGGTGGGTGGAGTCGGTACGCATGTAGGAAATCAGGCCGACCGTACCTTCCGCGCCCAGGGCCACGCCTTCGTACAGTTTTTGCGCCACGCGCATGGTACGGCTGGTGGTGAAACCCAGCTTGCGCGCCGCTTCCTGTTGCAGGGTGGAGGTGATGAAGGGCGGCGATGGGCGGCGCTTGCGCTGCTTGCTCTGCACATCGCTGACGATCAGTTTGCCACCGGCCGCAGCCAGCAGGCGCGCACGCGCGGCTTCGGCATCGGTCTCGTTGGTCAGGTCGAACTGCTCGAACTTCTTCCCGGCCAGGGTCAGCAGGCGGGCGTTGAAGGCCTGGATCGGATGGGTGAGCTGGGCCTCGATGGTCCAGTATTCACGCGCCACGAAGGCTTCGATTTCTTCTTCGCGCTCGACGATCATGCGCAGGGCCGGCGATTGCACCCGACCTGCAGAAAGCCCACGCTGGACCTTGCGCCAGAGCACCGGCGACAGGTTGAAGCCGACCAGGTAATCCAGAGCCCGGCGGGCCTGCTGGGCATCGACCAGGTCGGATGAAACCTGGCGTGGATTGGCGATGGCGGCCTTGATCGCACGCGGGGTGATCTCGGTAAACACGACCCGGTGCAGGGGCTTGTCGCCGACCAGCTTGCGCTGCTTCAGGATTTCTCCGATATGCCAGGAAATGGCCTCGCCTTCGCGATCCGGGTCAGTGGCCAGATACAGGGCGTCGGCGGTTTTGGCGGCTTTGGCGATGGCCTCGACATGGCGCTGGTTCTTGTCGATGAGGGCGTAATGCATGGCAAAGTCGGCTTCAGGATCGACCGCACCTTCCTTGGGCACCAGATCGCGCACATGGCCATAGGAGGCCAGGACCTGAAAATCCTTGCCGAGGTATTTGTTGATCG
>CAYRJS010000259.1:0-4164 GCA_964424535.1 uncultured Aquimonas sp. | reverse complement strand
CTTCAAGGCCACTACCGGCAGTACGGCTGGTCAGGCCTTGCTGGCTTGTGCTCGCGCCAATCCGGGCCGCGACATCGTCCTGCTGGCCCGTGGCGTGCATCTGCCGACAGGCTGGTGGGAGCGTCTGTGCGCCGCCCGCACGCTGGCGTACGACGTGATTTCCCCGCTGTCGAACGCTTGCGAGACCTGGAATCCGCTTGTCGGTTCTGGTTCGTCTCGTTCGCTCGATGCCGCCGATGCCTGTCTGTGGATGCTGGGTGAAGCCGAGCCGATTCCGGTCAATGGCTGGCTGCCCGACTGCTGCCTGTGGCGTGGCGAGCGTCTGGCGCAACTGCCGGACACTCTTGCCGATGGGGAATTGCCGGTCGGATTCCAAGCCACCGTGCTGGATCACCTCTGGGTTGAGGTCAAGGCCCCATCGGCAAAGCCAAACACGCCACCGCCCTGCCCGCCGGCACTGGAATCCCTGCGCACGCGCATCGCTGCACTCGGTCAGCGTACGCCGGTCGCGGTCGGTCGTGACAATGTCCCGGTGGTGTTGCATATCGTGCATGGTTGGGGCGGTGGCGTGCAGCACTTCGTCGCCAGCCTGATGCGCGCCAGCCACGGGTTTCGTCATCTGGCGCTGGTAGCCAAAAGCAACGACTCGGGCAGCCACGCTGGCGAAGCCCTGTGGCTTTACGACGATCTTGCATCCGCACCCATTGCGCGCTGGCCACTGGCCAATCCCATCGTCGCCACGCAACTGGCCTCGAACGAATATGCGCGGATTCTGGATTGGATCGTGCAACGCTATCGAGTCGGGCGCATCCTGGTGTCATCCTTGATCGGGCACAGTCTGGAAGCCCTGCGCACCGGTCTGCCCACCGATGTCGTCTGCCACGACTACTACCCCTTGTGGCCACGCCTGCACGCAGACTTCGGCGATCCATCCAAGGATTTTTCCACCGCCGCCATCGCCACGGCCCTGAAAACATCAGGTCGTGGTTTCCAGTTCGGCGAATCCCGCCCCCAAGCCTGGCAAGCGCTGCGCGAGAACTATGTTTCGGCCCTGCTGGCGGCCAAAGCCCGCTTGTTCCACCCCAGCCAGAGCGTGCGCAACAACATCGAGCGTATCGAACCTCGCTTGAGCACTCTGGAATTCACCCACGTTCCCCACGGCATCGAGCCTTGGGGCGAACCCGTAGCACCGGTGACGCCACCTGAACGCACAAGTTTGCGCGTGCTGGTGCTGGGCCGAATCGATGGTGGCAAGGGTGCCGATCTGCTGACCGAACTGCTACCCCTGCTCGATCCCGGCATCGAACTGGTATTGCTGGGCGCTGGTCGTGCCGGCATGGCTTTTTTTGGCCGCGCCGGAGTGCATCTGTGCCTGGATTACTCGCGTCCGTCCTTGCCGGGCCTGATTCGCCAGTTCGCTCCGGACCTGGCCTTGATGCCGGCCACGGTGGCGGAAACCTTCAGCTATACCCTGTCCGAGTTGTGGAGTCTGGGCGTGCCGGTGCTGGCCACCACCATTGGCAGCCTGGGTGAACGCATCCAGGATGGCGACAACGGTCTGCTGGAACCGGTCAACGCCCAGGCTATCGCCACGCGTTTGAACGCCCTGCTGCATCAACGCAGCCAGCTTGAAGCCCTGCGCCAGATCAGGCCTCAACCTGGGCCGGAATCCATGGCCCAGACCTACGAAGCAAGCTGGAACCTGTCCCGGGCCCGGGCCTGGCCGATACCCTTTGCCGATCCCCTGCAAACCAATCGCCGTCACCAACTGGAACACCTCCAGCAGGAACTGTCGGCACAACTGGACGAAGCCCAGGCACGCCTGCAATCCCAGCAGGACGAACTGGTCCGGCGCGGACACTGGGGTGATGCTCTGCAGACGCAACTGGATGAGCGCACGCGCTGGGCCAAATCCCTGGAATCGGACCTGGAAAGTGCCTGCGGACACGTCGAGCGCCTGACCGGGGAACTGGACGAACGCGGCCAGGTAGTGCGGCAGCAGGAAATCCAGCTCGGCGACCTGCACCAGACCCTGGAGCAAACGCGGGGCTGGCTGCAATCAGCCGTCGCCCATGGCGATGCCATGCAGCACGATCGCGACCAGATCCTGGCCAGTCATTCCTGGCGTCTGACCGCACCGTTGCGGGAAGGCGTGCGCGTGTTGGCACGTTGGCGAGCTCGTCTGGCGTTTCGCTGGCAACGCCTGAAATCGCTGCACAAACGCACCCTCACCAGCCTGCGCAGTCGCGGCCTCAATGGCACGGCCGCGCGTATTCGCGATGAATTGCGCCCACCCTCACGAACCAACCCGGCCACGCCGCTGCCGATCCCGGACGCAACTATCGATCCAGCCGGAATACAACTGCCCAGCAGCGACACGCCTGTGGCCAGCATCGTGATCCCGGTCTACAACCATCTCGATGCCACCTTGCTGTGCCTGGCTTCGCTGGCCCAGACTCGCAACCGCACCGCGCACGAAATCATCGTGGTCGACGACTGTTCCAGCGATGCCTCGGCCGAGGTGTTACCGACTATCGCCGGCCTGCGCTACCAGCGCAATGCGGAAAACCTGGGTTTCATCGGTGCCTGCAATGCCGGGGCCGCCAATGCGCGGGGTCAATTCGTGGTGTTTCTCAACAACGACACTGCCGTCCAGGATGGCTGGCTCGATGCCCTGATCGATACCTTCACCCAGCACCAGAACGTGGGCCTGGTCGGGGCCAAACTGGTCTACCCCGATGGGCGTTTGCAGGAAGCCGGCGGCATCGTGTTTGCCGATGGTTCGGGCTGGAACTACGGCCGTTTCGATGATCCGGCCGATCCACGCTACAACTTCGTACGCGAAGTGGATTACTGCTCGGGCGCAGCCATCGCCCTGCCGACGGCGCTGTTTCGCCAGTTCGGCGGTTTCGACAGCTATTACGCCCCGGCCTACTACGAGGACACCGACCTGGCGATGAAGGTACGGGCCGCCGGTCTGCGGGTGCTGTATCAACCCGCTTCGGTAGTCGTGCATTTCGAGGGCATCAGTTCGGGCACCGATACCACCAGCGGCACCAAGCGCTATCAGGTCATCAACAAGGAAAAATTCTTCGCGCGTTGGCAAAAGGAGCTGGCCCAGCATCCTTCCCCGTCCCTGGGCACCCAGGCCGGGGTGGCTATCGCCCGCCAGCACCGGGTGAAAAAGCGGGTTCTGGTCATTGATGCCACCACCCCGCAGCCGGACCATGATTCGGGTTCGGTCCGCCTCGTCAACATCCTGCGCCTGCTCCTGGAAGAAGGCTGCGCGGTCAGTTTTTTTGCCGACAACCGGGCCTTTGTCGAAACTTACAGTCCAGCCCTGCAACAACTGGGCGTGGAAGTGCTCTGGCATCCCTACCTGTCCGACCCGGTGACCTGGTTCGAGGACAACGGCCAGTATCTGGATCTGGTCTTCATTTCCCGTCACTACATCGTCGCCAATTATCTGGAACTGGTGCGCCAGCACGCGCGCAAGGCCCGGCTGGTGTTTGATACCGTTGACCTGCACTACCTGCGCGAACAACGTGCCGCCGAACTGGAAGGCAGCGCGGAACTAGCCCGGGCCGCGGAAAAGACCCGCGAACGCGAACTGGCCCTGATCCAGGCCAGCGATGTGACCGTGGTGGTCAGCCCGGTGGAAAAGGCCCTGTTGGCCCGTGAAGCCCCCGAGGCCCGGGTCGAGGTCGTGTCCAACGTGCACGAACTGGCCGGTTGCCGTCGTGGCTTTGCCGAGCGCAAGGGCATCTGGTTCGTGGGTGGCTATCAGCATCCACCCAATGTCGATGCCGCCGTGTGGTTCGCGCACGAAATCCTGCCCCTGATCCAGACTGAATTGCCGGATCTGGTCTTTCATCTGGTCGGCAGCAAGGCTCCGCCTCAGGTGAAGGCACTGGGCGATCTGCCCGGTATCCAGTTCCATGGTTTCGTGCACGATATCGAGCCGTTCCTCGATGGCTGCAGGTTGGCCGTGGCCCCCTTGCGCTATGGCGCCGGGGTCAAGGGCAAGGTCAATATGAGCATGAGCTATGGCCAGCCGGTGGTGGCCACGCCGATCGCGGTCGAAGGCATGTTTGCCGAGGCCGGACGTGACGTGCTGGTGGCGCAGACACCCGCCGACTTTGCCGCCGAGGTGATCCGTGCCTA
>CAYRJS010000258.1:2559-4176 GCA_964424535.1 uncultured Aquimonas sp. | reverse complement strand
GGACGCCGCACCAGCAATTTCACCGCCCGCCACCAGGCCCGCAGGGCACCACCATCGTCGGGGCGCACCACCAGGAAGGCTCGCGCCGTTTCCAAGCTGGCGTGGGCCAGCACGAAGGCGATCACGCCCACCACGGTTGCCAGCAAGGCACCATGCCGGGCCGAGCTTTCCAGCACCATGCGGGCGGCACGTTCCTCGGCCCAATGCGACAGTGCGCCGTAGACGCCCAGGGCCACCAGGTACACCAGTGCACCCCACAAGAACAGACGAAGCTGCCGCGGGTATTCGTGCAGACTGCCACGCACCAGCTCACCAAAACGCGGCGCCCGTTGCGGTCGCGCTGCTGTCATGGCCAGGCTTGCCAGACCAGGCACCAGCAGCACGACTACCAGAAACGAGGCCAGCAAGGCCATGGAGACGGCACCTCCAGCATCGGCAAAGATCGCGCCCAGGTCGCCGATCTGAGCCAGGCTCAGGTGCTGGGCCAGTTGCGCGCTCTCGGGCAGATGATCCAGGGCCGTAGCCAGAACTCCACGCAAGGGCGCTACGCCCAGGAAAGCCGGTACCGCCAGCACCACGAACCAGAGCAGCCACACCCGCCATTGCACGGCAAACCTGAAGGCTTCAACCAGACTGCGACCAAATCCAAACGAAGACCAGATATTCATCAGCGCAGCCTCACAGTTGGGCCAACAGGGCCAGCAGGGCATTCCAGGCATCCCTGAACTCACTCGACCAGCGTCGGGATGCGGTGGCATCCGGCTCGAGGGTGCGGGCATGGTCGAGCCAGTTCCCATCCAGATGCCGCACCCGCTCCGGGTCGATGATCACCTGGTTGGCACGAACCGGCGTGCGCAAGACCTGGCGATACCAGAGTCGATCGTCGGTCCAGTCAAAGGTCTGTTGGCTGCCATCGGCAAAATCCACCCGGATCCGTTCCGGTGTGGTGTCCTCGCGCCGCAACTGGATCGTGGTGATCCAGGGATATGGGCCAGCGGCATCGGCATCGTCTTCGGGATGATCCTGTTTCCAGGCCTTGCGGGCATCCTTCACCGCCTGATTGCGTTGAGATTCGGTAACCTCTACCCAATCACCGGCTTCGTTTTCGCCATAGCCCAGCTCCGGTTTGGCCGGTGTGCTGTCAAATTCCACGATGCGCGTGCCGGTCTTGCTGGCGCCATAGACATGGCGTTCGAACAGATCCTCGACCAGGGCGCGTTGGCCCGTACCTTCGGCCAGGGCCTCACGCAAATCCGCGCTTGAAGGGTGGCGGAACTTCCAACGCTGGTAATACAGCTGGAAGGCCCGTTCCAGGGCTTCACTGCCGACCCGGGCTTCCAGTTCCCGCAGCATGGTGGCACTGCGGCTGTAGATGGTGCCGTAGGTACCGCTGGAAAACCGATCCCAGGCGCTTTGCCCCAAGGCATCGACCGGATCGCGCAAACGCGCGCTCAGGCGTTCCATATCGAAGGGCGCAAAACGTGGATTGATACCCAAGGCTTTGAGCCAGCCCGGGGTCAGGCCCACGCCATCGGGATGACGTGCGGTCAGCATGCGCTGATCCCAGAATTCGTTCAGACCTTCATCCAGCCAGGGTTCTTCGAACTCGTTGCTGGC
>CAYRJS010000258.1:0-2459 GCA_964424535.1 uncultured Aquimonas sp. | reverse complement strand
GCCTGCAGCGCCGGCTGGGCACTTTTTTCATATTCGGGCGGATACAGCACCTGCACCAGAACCTCGGGGCTGCCGGGGAATCGCCAGGTGGTCTGCAAGGGTTCGGCGAAATTGGCATCGGCCATCCAGGCAAAATCGTGCACGTCTTCCTGCACATAGCGATGCCGCGTGCGCCCTGCCGCTGTCACCGGCTCGCCCGCCAACACGCCCGTGGCCCCGACGACCACGCCCTCGGGCACATCCAGGGTCACGTCAAAACGACCGAAATCGGCATAGAACTCGCTGTGCAGATGAAACTCGTGCACGTTCCAGCGCACGTTCTCGGCACCCCGCTCGCCCGGCAGTTCCAGTACCCCGATCTTGGGATACCACTGGCCCACCAGGTGGAAACTGCCGAACCAGCCGGTACGCGCCACCACGCGCGGCAACTGGTCAAAAAATTCGATATCCAGGGTCAGCTCGGCACCGGCAGCCACCGGTTCGGGCAAGTCCAGGCGCACCACGGTGCGGTCGGTTTCCGGACCGCCATCGGGCTGCACGAAGGTCCAGGGCACATCAACCCCGCCCTGGCGGACCGTATCCAGACGGATGAAACCCCACTCGCCGTCCTCGGTGGAGACCTTGCTGCGAAAACCAAAGCCCTTTTCCCGGGCCTCGGTGAAAAACGTGCTGCCGGTTCCGGAAAAGGCATTGAGGTACAGATGCAGGTAGACCGCATCGACCGGCTGCTGGCTGCGATTGCGCCAGCTCATCCGCTGCTTGCCCTCGATGGTGTGCGCCTGCGGATCCAGACGCGCCTCGATGGTGTAGCTGACCACCTGGTCGGAAAGCGTGGCTTCGTTGCCTTGACGGGGGCCACCCCAGGCATCGGGAGCACTGGGCACGCGCACGGCACCGGCGTTGGCACTGGCCAGCGGAATCGGTGGAACCATCGGTGCCTCATTCGGTTCGGCAAGAATCCCGGCGTCCGGGGTCACGGCCTGGGCCCAGCCGACTCCCGACAGCATGCAAATGACGCTGATTGCCAGGCCTAGCCTGAAAAACCGGTTATTCGCCATCATCCTTTCCTCCCTGCATGAACGTGCAGCATGTTGCACCCGATCGCCACAGGCATGTGAAGATAGTCATTTTTGCCGCCACTGCCGCCTTCGCGGATGGCCGGCTTGCAGTACGATGCAGTCTTGTTTTTCGACCACCCTGGGCTCGTGCCCTTCGGAAGCCGCATGGCCAAACTCTATTTCTATTATTCGGCCATGAACGCCGGCAAGACCACCACCCTGCTGCAAAGCGCGCACAACTACCACGAACGCGGCATGCGCACCCTGATTCTGGCGCCAAGACTGGACACCCGCTACGGTGAGGGCACGGTGGCCTCGCGCATCGGCCTGCGCGCGCAAGCCAGCGTTTTTGAACGCGACGAAAATCTTTTGGACCTGGTCCGCGCCGACCAGGCCCGCCATGGCCGCCTGCATTGCGTACTGGTGGACGAGGCCCAGTTCCTGAGCAAGGCCCAGGTCTGGAACCTGACCGATGTGGTCGACCAGCTCGATATCCCCGTGCTTGCTTATGGCCTGCGTACCGATTTTCGCGGCGAACTGTTCGAGGGCAGCCAGTACCTCTTGGCCTGGGCCGATTCCCTGACCGAAATCAAGACCATCTGCCACACCGGGCGCAAGGCCACCATGGTGGTGCGCGTGGATGAGCAAGGTCGCGCCGTCACCGATGGACCCCAGGTCGAGATCGGCGGCAACGACCGCTATGTCTCGGTGTCACGCCCGGAATTCAAGAAGATCACCGCCGGCAAGGGCCGCATCGAACTGCAGCAACCACAGTTGCCCCTGGGCGACGATGCCTGAATCCCGGCGCCCACGTCAGCGTGGACGCCAGGAAGGTATGGATCAAGCGCTGGCCTCAAGCTGCTGGCCATAGGCTTTGCGCGCGGCCAGGAACACATCGAAGGGGAACTTGATCGGCACCCCTTCCAGGGCCGCTGCCAGCATTTCCAGATGACCCTCGAAGCCGGCGCAAGCCTTGGCTGCATCTTCTCCGGCGGGAATACCGACCGTCAGCGTTAGATGCGTGCCTTCGGCTTCCGACTGCAAGGCCCAGCGCAAGGGCCTTTGGGGTTCGTCACCGTGGCTCCAGGAATAAGCCAACACGTGCCCTGGCTCGAACGCCAGCACCGTGCTGTCGATCACCGTGCCGCTGTCGGCAAAATCGATCTTCACCGAGTCCCCGACACGCGGCTCGATTTGTCCCGGCGCCAGCCACTGCGCCATCTGGTCCGACTGGGTCAGCATCGCCCAGACGGCCTCCACGGCATGGGGGAAACGACGTTCAAGACGTCCTTCAAAACCATCACCAAGGCGACGCAGGGCACCAGGCTGAAACTCGACTTCACTCATTGCATTCATCTCATCTGAAACAACACGCAATGAGTGTAAATCGAGCATCCGTCG
>CAYRJS010000257.1:0-4202 GCA_964424535.1 uncultured Aquimonas sp. | reverse complement strand
GTGCTGTCCTGCAACCGGGTCGGCCACGAAGCCTCGCCATTGGGAACCTCAGGCGTAGATTTCTGGGGCCACAGTCATGTGCTGGGGCCACAAGGCGAATTTCTCGCCCAGGCTGACACCCAGGCGCAGCTGTTGCTGGCCGATATCGACCTGGCACGCAGCGAAGACGTGCGTCGCATCTGGCCGTTCCTGCGCGATCGTCGCATCGATGCCTACGGCGATCTTTTGCGTCGCTACCGCGACTGAGCATGGATACCGATCCGGATCTGCTGGCAGACCAGCCCTGCCTGGAAGTCGAACGCGACGGCGTCCACTACACCTTGCTGGGCACGGCCCACGTCTCCAAAGCCAGCGTTGATGCGGTGCAGGCATTGGCCGCGCAAGGTGATTTCGACGCCATCGCGGTGGAACTGTGCGCCGCTCGCTATCAGGCCATGACCCAACCCGATTCCCTGGCACAGATGGATGTGTTCCGGGTCATCCGCGAGGGCAAGATCGGCCTGGTTGCCGCCAATCTGGCCCTGGCTGCCTATCAGCGTCGCCTGGCCGATCAGCTTGGCGTTGAACCCGGCGCGGAAATGCGCGCTGCCATCGATGTGGCCAAGGATCGATCTTTGCCGCTGTGGTGCATCGACCGGGACGTGGGCATCACCCTGCGACGCACCCACGCCGCCGTCAACTTCTGGCGCAAGCTGAAATTGATGAGTGGCCTGGTCGCCAGTTTGCTGGTGGGCGATGAAGTTGAGGCGGAGGAAATCGAGCGCCTCAAGCAGGGTGACATCCTGGAAAGCAGTTTCCACGAATTCGCCCAGCGCGACGGCACCTTGTTCCGCACCCTGATTGACGAGCGGGATCGTTACATGGCCGCCAGCCTGCGCCTGCATCGAGGCGAGGCAACGCCCCGGGTGCTGGCCGTGGTTGGAGCCGGTCATCTGGCCGGGCTGAGCAAATATCTGGCAGAAAACCAGGATGATCCCGCCGAACAAACCCAAGAACTGCAGCAAATTCCACCGCCCAAGCCCTGGGGCACCTGGCTGGCCACGGCCATCACCGTGTTCCTGCTGGCTGGATTTGCCTGGGGTTTCTACCAAGGTGCCGATATCGGCACCGATCTGGTCTTGCGCTGGATCCTGCTGACCGGTGCCGGTGGTGCCCTGGGTTGCCTGCTTGCCGGCGGTCATCCCTTGAGCATACTCGGGGCTTTTGCCGCCTCGCCATTGACCCCTTTTCACCCGGCTTTGTCATCTGGCATGGTCAGTGCATGGATAGAAGCATGGGCGCGCCGGCCCCAGGTCGCCGACTTTTCACGTTTACGTGACGATGTTGGCAGTATCCGGGGCTGGTGGCGCAATAGAGTGGCACGGGTATTCGTCAACTTCTTTCTGACCAACCTGGGTACGGTCGCAGGCGTATATCTGGCCGGATGGGGCATGTTGCAGCGTTTGTTCTGACGACAGCGAATCAGCAAGGGCATTGAGGGATGAAATCGGTACTAATATCGGAAGCTTCTCCGACGCGCCGCCGCGCGGTCAGCGCCTTGCTCAGTCAGCGTGGCTGGGACGTGATTGCTCCGGTCAATGTCGAAGCCTGTTGTGAAAGCCTGGAGCAGGCCACAAGTCGGGGCACCCAGATCGATGCCGTGATCGTTGGCTGGCCAGAAAAACTGGAAGGCCCCGACGAGCAGTTGCGTGTCCTGTTGCGCAGCGAGCACCTGCTGCATGTGCCGGTAGTGATCTTTGCCGACGACAACACCGATGCCATCGCGCAATGGCGCATGACCCGTCCTCGCACCTCGCTGCTGACCTGGGGCGAGTACAACCTGGTCGGGCGCCAGATCGAACAGACCGGCAACCAGCAGGTCTTTACCGACATGGCCTTGGCCCATCCCAAGAGCGTGCAGCGCATCTTGCTGGTGGACGATTCCCCGACCGTACGCACCGGCTACAAGCGCCTGATGCAAAAGCACGGTTACGAGGTGGAAACCGCCGACAGCGTCGCGACTGCCCTCGAGCTGGCCCTGAGCCGACCATTTGATATCGCCATCGTCGATTACTTCATGCCCGGCGGCAACGGCACCGAACTGATCTCCAGCCTGCAGGAACATCCGCAGACCCAACACATTCTGGCCGCCATCATCACCGGTACCTATTCCGACGAAGTCATCGTCGAATCCCTGGCTTCGGGTGCGGTTGAATGCCTGTTCAAGAGTGAGGCCAAGGACCTTTTCGTGGCTCGCCTGGCCTCGATGGCCCGTACCCTGCACGACCGCAAGGCCGTTGACACCGAGCGGCGGCGTCTGGAGGGCATCCTCGCCGCCGTGGGCGATGGCGTGTACGGGGTTGAGGCTGACGGCACCATCCAATTCGTCAATCCTGCCGCCTTGCGCATCCTCGGTTATCAGGATGCCCACCAGTTGATCGGCCGGCCCGCCGGGGAAGTGATCCACCCCGGCCCCAATGGTGAATCCGATGCCAGGCAACCCGACCGCCTGGATACGGCCTATCTGGAAGGTGAAATCCTGCCGGATTGGCAATCGGTGTTCTGGACTTCGGCGCGCCTGCCGATACCGGTGCAAGGTACGGTCTATCCTTTGCACGTTGATGGCACCCGGCATGGCTCCGTGGTCGCCTTCCGGGATGTCTCCGAACAACGCAAGCTGGAAGAACAGCTGCGCTGGCAGGCCGAACACGACAGCCTGACCGGCCTGCACAACCGCGCCTGGTTCGAACGTGAACTGGATCTGGAACTACAGCGCCTGCGAGCGAAGGACGAACACGGGGCCTTGTTGTTCGTGGACCTGGATCGATTCAAGTACATCAACGACACCGCCGGTCACAGTGCCGGTGATGAACTCCTGGTCGAAGTCAGTCGCCGTATCCAGGCCCAGTTGCGTCCCGGCGACCAGATCGCCCGCATGGGTGGCGATGAATACGCCATCCTGCTGCGCAATGTCCCGGTCGATGGTATCGCCACCCTGGCCGATGGCATCCGCACCGCCGTAAGCGCGGCCCCTTTCCGGCATGGCGGCAAGTCCTATCGCATAACCTTGTCGATCGGCGCCACCGCCATCGGTCGTTTCACGGCCTCGCCGGAAGTGGCCATGGCCCAAGCCGACCTGGCCTGTTATCAATCCAAAAATGCCGGTCGCGCCCGCTGCCATGTCTATAACCCGGAGCAGGACGCCCTGGCCACCATGAGCGAGGAACTGGGCTGGTCGGGCCGGTTGCAGGACGCCCTGGTGCAGGATCGTTTCGAGCTGTTGTTCCAGCCCATCGTGCCGCTCAATGGCATCGAGAACGAAACCGGCGAACAACCGGCCTCGGAATTGTGGCAACGCCAGTTCATGCGCAATCCCGACCAGCCGATGATTTTCGAATCGTTGCTGCGCCTGCGCGGTGATGAAGGCGAATTGATCCTGCCACGCCTGTTCCTGCCGGCCGCCGAGCGCTTCGGCCTGATGCCCTATATCGACCGCTGGGTGATCGAACGCTCCATCCGCACCCTGCAAGGCATCAGCTCCAACCCGCGCCCGGTAGTCCTGTCGATCAATCTGTCGGCGGAAAGCCTGGGTGATGATGCTCTGGTGGATTTTGTTACCGATTGTCTGGTGCGCTACAACGTCGACCCCAACAACCTGATCTTCGAAATCACCGAATCAGGCACCCTGGATGACATCGTGGGTGTACGCACCTTGCTCAAGCGCCTGCGCCTGCTGGGTTGCCATATCGCCATTGACGATTTCGGCACCGGCTTTTCCACCTTCGAATACCTGCGCCAGCTCGACGCCGATTACCTCAAGATCGACGGTTCCATCGTGCAGGGCCTGCCGGATGATCGCCTGGATCGCACCGTCATTGCCGCCCTGGCCAGCATCGCTGAAGTTACCGGCAAGCGCACCGTAGCCGAATGGGTGGAGAACACCGAGATGCTCACCGTATTGCACGAATGCGGCGTGGATTTCGCCCAGGGCTTCATCGTCGGCCACCCGCGCCTGCAACTGTTGCCACGGGTCACGGGCAAGGCGGTTGAAACCGCGACCCCGACTGCCGTCAAGGCTGCGGCTGTCTCTGAAACCGCACAGGACCCGGCTGTCGCAGCCCAGTCCCGATAATGCAGTTTCTCTGGTACGACCTGGAAACCTTTGGCCGTGACCCGCGCCGCAGTCGCATTGCCCAGTTTGCCGGCATCCGTACCGATGCCGA
>CAYRJS010000256.1:0-4213 GCA_964424535.1 uncultured Aquimonas sp. | reverse complement strand
CCGATATCGAAGGTGCACCATGGACGGTAATGCCCGAGGGCCTGTTCCTGCCGGAAACCTACCAGTTCACCCGCGGCACCAGCGATGCCCAGCTCCTGCAGCGTGTGTATCGAGCCTTGGTGGCCGAACTGTATACCGCCTGGCAGGGTCGGGCCAAGGATTTGCCGTTGGCTTCGCCTTACGAGGCCCTGGTACTGGCTTCGATCGTGGAAAAGGAAACCGGCGTGCCTCAGGAACGCGACCAGGTGGCCGGGGTATTTGTACGGCGCTTGCGTCTGGGCATGCGTCTGCAAACCGATCCCAGCGTGATTTATGGCCTGGGCCCTGATTTCAGTGGCCGCCTCACCCGTGCCCATCTTGAGGCCGATACCCCGCACAACACCTATACCCGCATCGGCTTGCCGCCCACACCTATCGCCTTGCCGGGTCGGGCTGCCATTGCCGCGGCCGTGCATCCGGATGCGGGCGATGCCCTGTATTTCGTCGCCCGTGGCGAAGGTGGCGGACATGTGTTCTCGCGCACCCTGGAAGAACACAACCGCGCCGTAGCCCAGTATCGACGTTGGTTGCGGCAGCCATGAGCGGGTATTTGATCAGCCTTGAGGGCGGCGAGGGCGCGGGCAAATCCACCGCCATGGCGTTTTTGGCCGAGCATATCCAGGCTCGTGGGGTGGAACTGGTGCGCGTGCGTGAACCGGGCGGCACCCCGATCGGTGAGGCCGTGCGCGCCTTGGTTCTGGATCCCGAGCATGGCGGTTTGCAAGCGGAAACCGAATTGCTGCTGATGTTTGCCGCCCGCGCCCAGTTGGTGCGCGAAGTCATCCGCCCGGCCCTGGCGCGCAGTGCGGTGGTACTGTCGGACCGGTTCACCGATGCCAGTTTTGCCTATCAAGGTGGCGGTCGTGGCATCGACAGCGGGCGTATCGCCGAGCTGGAACGCTGGGTATGTGGACTCAAGCCCGATCTGAGCATCCTGCTGGACCTGCCCGTAACCCAGGGCATGGCCCGGGCCCGCGGGCGCGGACCCAGCGACCGGATCGAAGTGGAAGGCCTGGAGTTCTTCGAACGGGTACGCCACACCTATCGTGCCCGGGCCGAGGCCGAGCCGGAACGCTGGCGACGGGTCGACGCCTCGCAGGACATCGAGCAAGTGTTGGCCGCTCTGGGCGTGGTACTGGACGAATTTTTCGAGGCCCGCGCATGAGCGCACCCATGCCGCCTTGGCAGCAACCCGCCTGGGATCAGGCCATGCTCGCGCTCGCGGGCGGTCGTCTGCCGCATGCCTTGCTGATCACTGGCCCGGCCGGCCTGGGCAAACTCGAACTGGCCCGCAGACTGGCCCATCGTCTGCTGTGCAGCAACCCGCAGGCCGATCAAGCCTGTGGCCACTGTCGTTCCTGCCAATTGCTGGCGGCGGGTACGCACCCGGATCTGATCGAAGTCACGCTTGAACTCAACGACAAGGGCGATCCGCGCAAGGACATCCTGATCAGCCAGATCCGGCAACTGACCGCCCGGTTGGTGTTGACCCCGCATCTGGCATCTGGCCAGGTGGCGTTGTTGTATCCAGCCGAAGCCATGAATCGCAGCGCCGCCAATGCCCTGCTCAAAACCCTGGAAGAACCACCTCCCGGTCGTCACATGATCCTGCTGGCCGAGCGTCCGCAGGAATTACCAGCCACGATCCGCAGCCGTTGCCAATGGTTGCGTCTGAGTCTGCCGACTCAAGCCGATGCCTTGGCCTGGCTGAAAGCGCACGATTTTGCTGCGACGCGCGCAACCGAAGCCTTGCTGGCCGCTCGCGGCAACCCGGGATTGGCCCGCGATTATCTTGAACACGATGGCCTGGCCCTGCGTCGGGCCGTGGCCGCCGACCTGGTTGCTTTGCATCAGGGCCGCCAGGCCGTGATGGATACGGCTCTGGCCTGGCAGCAGGATCGACCAGTGTTGCGTCTGCGTCTGGCTGGAGAACTGGTCTGCGATCATCTGGCCAGTCGGGCCGGTGTCGAGCGCCTTGATGCGCTGGCTGATGCAGGGTTGACTCCAACCCGGAGTGCTACATCTCTGGCGGACTGGTTTGATGCCAGCGTCCGCGCTGGAAGCCGCCTGGACGGGCAGTTGCATGCACCCATGCAGATCGCCGAATTGCTCCTGGCCTGGCGCGGTTGAGGCCGTGACCGAATCATGGCTGGACCGCATGGGCGGACGCGGTCTAAGATGCTGGCATTGACGTTTCGGGAATACCTCCATGATGCCGGGTGCTGCTCGTCAGGGCGTTCTGTCACTGACCATCAAGGACAAAAGCCAGCTTTATGGCGCCTACATGCCGTTCTTGAAGGGCGGCGGCCTGTTCGTACCGACACCCAAGCGTTACAACCTGGGTGATGAGATCTTCGTGATGTTGACCCTGCTCGACGAAAAGGGCCGTTTGCCCGTGGCCGGGCAGGTAGTCTGGATCACCCCGGCCGGGGCCCAGGGCAATCGGGTTGCGGGGATCGGCGTGCAGTTCAACGACACCCCGGATGGGGCGATGGTACGCGACAAGATCGAAACCCACCTGGCCGGCATGCTCAACGGCGAGCACGTCACCTTCACGATGTGAGCTTGCTGCTGCCACCCTCCCGGTATCTGCTGCTGGCGATAGTGCTGTTGCTGCTGATGGCCGGATTGGCCGTGCATGGTTCAAGCCTTCCCGACGTTTCCCTGCTCATGCTGCCGCTGCTGGCTTGGCTGGGACTACGTGCTTGCCAGATCAACCTGCCACTGAGCTTGTGGCTGCGCCAGGATGGCAGTGCCGCGCAGATGGATGCCTCGGGAAATGCCCATCCGGTACGGATTCTGGCCTTGCACGAACGCGGTCCGCTGGGGGTGCTGGTGATCGAACGCGACAACAGGGTCTTGCGTCTGCCCTGGGCCGGCGACAGCCTGCCACGTGCCAGCCGGCGGGAACTTCGCCTGTGGATCGGCGATCATGTACAACGCCCGGCCACGTCCGCGGCAAAACCATCGACGGCTCCGTGACGACACCCTGATGATCAGACCGCTGGAACTGGCGATTGGCCTGCGTTACACCCGGGCCAAGCGTCGCAATCGTTTCATTTCCTTTATTTCCGCCGTTTCCATGCTCGGCATCGCTCTGGGCGTGGTGGCGCTGATTGCCACGATCTCGGTGATGAATGGCTTTGAGTCGGAGCTGCGCACCCGCATCCTGGGCATGGTTTCGCACGCCACCATCAGCGGGGTGGGCGAAGACCTGCACGACTGGCCGCATGCGGTCGAGATCGCCGGTCAGGATGCCCGGGTCCTGGGCGCGGCTCCCTATGTCGAACGCGAAGCCCTGCTGACCGGCCTGCGTAGCCAGGGCGCCTTGTTGCGCGGCATCGAGCCCGCCTTGGAGCCGCAAGTCTCGGTGCTGGGCAGCAAGCTCAAGACCGGCACCATCGACGATCTCCAACCCGGCCGTTTCCGCATTCTGCTGGGAACCGAACTGGCCATGCTGCTGGGTGTGGACGTAGGCGATGCCGTGACCGTGATGGTGCCCGAAGCGCGCAGCACGCCGGTGGGGGTGGTGCCGCAGATGAAACGCTTTACCGTGGCCGGCCTGTTCGAGGTCGGCATGCAAGAATATGACATGCAACTGGCGGTGATCCATATGGCCGATGCCCAGCGCCTGCTGCGCATGGGTGATGGTGTCACCGGCGTACGCCTGAAGCTGACCGACATGTTCCAGGCCTGGAATGTGGCCCGAGACCTGGCAGATCATATCGGCGAGTTCTACCGGGTGCGCGACTGGGCCCGCGATCACGCCAATTTCTTCCGCGCCATCCAGATGGAAAAAAGCGTGATGTTCGTGATCCTGTCGCTGATCGTGGCGGTGGCCGCGTTCAACCTGGTGTCGTCCCTGATCATGCTGGTGACCGACAAGCAGGCTGATATCGCCATCCTGCGCACGCTGGGGCTCAGTCCTGGCTCGGTGATGGCCGTGTTCGTGGTGCAGGGCACCTTGATTGGCGTCAGTGGCATCGTCCTGGGTGTCGTGGGCGGGGTGCTGCTGACCAACAACCTCGATGCGATCATGCACCTGATCGAAAAGATCCTGGGCTTTGAGTTGATGCCCGCCGATGTCTATTACATCAGTGGCGGCATCCCGACCGACCTGCGCCCCGACAATATCCTGGCCATTGCCGGGATCGCCTTTGGCATGTGCACGCTG
>CAYRJS010000255.1:0-4219 GCA_964424535.1 uncultured Aquimonas sp. | reverse complement strand
TGATGAAGATCGCCAAGGAACCGATCTCGATGGAAACCCCGATCGGCGACGACGAAGATTCCCACCTCGGGGATTTCATCGAAGACATCAATGTCGAATCCCCGGTCGAGCAAGCCACCGTTACCGGCCTGTCGGAAAGCGTGCGTGAAGTCCTGGCCGGACTGACCCCGCGCGAGGCCAAGGTGCTGCGCATGCGCTTTGGCATCGACATGAATACCGACCACACCCTGGAAGAAGTGGGCAAGCAGTTCGACGTCACCCGCGAGCGCAACCGCCAGATCGAGGACAAGGCCCTGCGCAAGCTGCGTCACCCGACCCGCTCGGAGCAACTGCGTTCCTTCCTCGATATCGAGTAACCCGGAGTCGGTCTTTCCGACCCGAACACCAAGGCGGCCTGCGGGCCGTCTTTTGTTTGCCCGAGATCCGGCCAGTGCGCCGATCAGGCGGGAAGGCCCGAAACGGGTTTGCGTTATACTTTTTACCTGGAATCCAGGGTGCAGGAGTGCCGCGGTGAACGCCACGACGAATGACGTACTGAACCAGTTGTACCCCATCGATACCCTGCGTCCGGAAACCCGCGACCAGCTTGCCAGCGAGGCGGCTTACGCCGACTACAGCCGTGGCGAAGTGCTGTTTCGCACCGGTGATATCGACGATGACACCCTGTATCTGCTGGATGGCAAGGTCGAGGCCAGTTATCCGGATGGCAAGACCCGCGAATTCGTGGCCCGCTCCCTGCAAGGCCGCTACCCCCTGGGTGATTCCCAGCCACGCCGCTTCACCGCCACGGTGATATCACCCAAGGCACGCGTGGCCCGCATCGATCGGCGCTACATGGAAAAGATCATCGCCTGGGACCAGGTCGCGCGCACCGCCGCCGATGGCGATTCCAGCGCCGAATCCAACCGCTGGGTTTTCCGCCTGCTGCAGAGCCGGGCTTTCCACAAACTGCCGACCGGCAATATCGAACGCATGTTCCAGGGCTTGGAGGAAATCTCGGTCCGGGCCGGTGAAGTGATCGTGCGCGAAGGTGATGCTGCCGATTACTTCTACGTGATCCGCGAAGGTGCCGCCGCCGTGCTCAAGCACCTGGACGAGGCCGAATCCATCGTTGCCTACCTGGTCCGGGGCGACTGCTTCGGCGAGGACGCCCTGCTGGCCAACACCACCCGCAATGCCACCGTGAAGATGGTCCAGGACGGACGCTTGATGCGCCTGTCCCGGCGCACCTTCGAAGACGTGCTCAAGCCACCGGTGGTGGAATGGCTCAGCCCGACCCAGGCTTCGGTTCTGGCCCGCACCGGTGCCAGCCTGATCGATGTACGCCTGCCGGCGGAATTTGAGCAACGCGCCATCCGCGGGGCCATCAACCTGCCCTTGTTTCGCCTGCGCGAGGACGCCGCCGACCGTTTCGGGCCACAGGACAAATTGATCGTCTATTGCAATACCGGCGAGCGCAGCTCGGCCGCGGCCTTTATCCTGACCCGCCTGGGCTTCAACGCCTACGCCCTGCAAGGCGGCCTGTTCGGCATGTTGCGTCAGCAGGAAAAGCAACAAAGCGCATGAGTACCGAGGAGGCAGCGCAGCAGCCACAAGCCGCCCAGGTCAGTGCCTGGCTGCATCGCTTGCAGGACCGGATTTGCCAGGCCCTGGCCACGGCCGATGGGGCCGCCGGTTTCAGCGAAGATGCCTGGACCCGCCCCGGTGGCGGCGGCGGGCGCACGCGGGTGATCAAGAACGGTGCAGTCTTTGAACAAGGTGGAGTGAACCTGTCCGAAGTGCACGGCGCGGCCTTGCCGGCTGCCGCCAGCGCCCACCGGCCTGAACTGGCCGGCGCCCCCTGGCTGGCCTGTGGGGTGTCGATGGTGCTGCATCCGCAAAACCCGCATGTACCGACCACGCACATGAACGTGCGTTACTTCGAGGCCAAACCGACCGGCAAGGACCCGGTGTGGTGGTTTGGTGGCGGTTTCGACCTGACCCCGTTCTACCCCGTCGATGCCGATATCCGTCATTGGCACGAAGTGGCCCGGCGCACCTGCGCACCCTTTGGCGATACGGTCTATGCCGAACACAAGGCCTGGTGTGATCGCTATTTCTTCCTCAAGCACCGCCACGAGGCGCGCGGTGTGGGCGGTCTGTTTTTCGATGACCTCAACGCCTGGGGTTTCGAACCCAGCTACGCCTATGTCCAGGCCGTAGGTGAGGCATTTCTCGAGGCTTATCTGCCGATCGTGGCACGCCGGCGCGACACACCCTACGGTGAGCGCGAACGCGAATTCCAGCTTTATCGCCGTGGCCGTTACGTCGAGTTCAACCTGGTCTGGGATCGGGGCACCTTGTTCGGTCTGCAATCGGGCGGGCGTACCGAATCCATCCTGATGAGCCTGCCACCCCGGGTGCGTTTTGAATACGCCTTCACCCCGGAACCGGACAGCGCCGAAGCCCGCCTGGATGCCTATCTCCAGCCTCGTGACTGGCTGGCAAGCTTGCCGCCAGAGACCTGATAAAAAAACCCAGGCCATCCAGACCGGGGTTTTTCATCAGTGCCTTGGCATTCGCATCAATTCGCCGTGGTCAGGCCGCGACGCTCCAGCAATGGCTCGATGCGTGGCTCAAGCTCGGCAAAGTCCACGAACAATTCCGAGGCTTCCTTGGAGCCGCCGCGTGACAGCAGGCGCTGGCGGAAGCGGTCACCGTTGCTGCGGCTGAGACCACCGTTCTGACGGAACCACTCGACCGTATTGGCGTCCAGGATCTCCGACCAGATATAGGCGTAATACCCGGCCGCATAGCCGCCCATGATGTGGCTGAAATACGGTGTGCGGTAACGCGGCGGCACGGCGGCAAAGTCGATGCCATCCTGGTGCAGGGCCTCGGCTTCAAAAGCCATCACGCCATCAGCTTCGGGTACCGCGTCCAAATCGGTGATCTGGTGCCAGCGCTGATCCAGCATGGCCGCACCCAGGTATTCGGTGGTGGCAAAGCCCTGGTTGAACTGGCTGGCGGCCAGGACTTTGTCCAGCAACGCCTGCGGCATGGCTTCGCCAGTCTGGTAGTGCTTGGCGTAGTTGGCCAGGATGCTCGGCCAGTCGGCCCACATTTCGTTGACCTGGGAGGGGAATTCGACGAAATCACGCGGCACGCTGGTACCCGCGAACATCGGGTATTGCACGTCCGAGAACATGCCGTGCAGGGCGTGACCGAATTCATGGAACATGGTGGTCACTTCATCCCAGGTCATCAGGGTGGGCTGGCCATCGGCCGGCTTGGGAATATTGAGATGATTGGCCACCACCGGCTTGTTGCCGAGCAGGCCGTTCTGGGAAACGTAGGCATTCATCCAGGCCCCACCACGCTTGGAGGGACGGGCATACATATCGGCGATGAAGATGGCCAACTGGCTGCCATCGGCATCAAACACGTCGTAGACCAACACGTCCGGGTGGTACACCGGCAGATCGGTGCGCTGCTTGAACACCAGACCGTAGAGCTGACCGGCGGCGTAGAACACGCCGTTTTCCAGCACGTTCTTCATCTCGAAGTAGGGCTTGAGCTGGTTTTCATCGAACTCGTAGCGCGCCTGGCGCAACTTTTCGCTGTAATAAGCCCAATCCCAGGCCGCCAACTGGAAGCTGGGTTCTCCAGCAGCCTTTTGCGAGTCATCGATCAAGGCCTGCAGATCGGCAGCTTCACGCCGGGCATTGGCCACGGCGGCCGGAGCCAACTGACCCAGCATCTGGTTGACGGCATCTTCGGTGGCGGCGGTCTGGGTTTCCAGGGTGTAGGTGGCAAAATCCGGATAACCCAGCATCTGCGCCCGCTCCAGGCGCAACTTCATGATCTGGGCCACGATGCCGGTGTTGTCCCACTGGTTGCCGCGACTGCCACGCGCCATCGAGGCCTCGAAAATGCGCTGGCGCAGGTCCCGGTTTTCCAGGTAGGTCAGCGGCGGCTGGCCGGTGGTGTTGACCAGGGCGATACGGTACTTGCCATCCTGACCGGCGGCCTTGGCTGCTTCTGCAGCGGTGGCGATGGCTTCCTCGGACAGACCAGCCAGCTCTTCGCGGCTGTCGACCGTGATCCCGGAGTCATTTACTTCCGCCAGCACGTTCTGGCTGAACTGGGTTGCCAGCTTCGCCAGCTCGCCATTGATCTGGCGCAGGCGATCCTTCTGGGTCTCGTCCAGTTGCGCACCGGCACGCACGAAATCGCGGTG
>CAYRJS010000254.1:0-4240 GCA_964424535.1 uncultured Aquimonas sp. | reverse complement strand
GTCGGCAATGGCAAGGTGGACCTCAACTGGGCGCCGGTGCTCGATCTGTATGACAACCTGCGCTTGCGTGTGCGTGTGACCGATATCGTAGAGCTGGCCGAGCTTCCTGATGTCACCAATGTGGGCTTCTGGTCCGAGCCGCGCATGCTGGACGAAAAGCAAAATCTCATCATGGCCGGTGATTTCACTCCGAACGCGGCCTCAATGGATTACCTCCAGTTCCTGATCGATCTTGGTTTCAGCCAGGACCCGGCGGATTATCCTTTGGTGGACATCACCGACAGCACCATCAACGAAGGCGGTACCGGCGTCACCGTATTGAATACCACCGACCCGAAACTGCGCGTTGGCGGGGATCCGATGGGTGCTTCGCGCGTGGAGTACTTCAACAACTGCTCGTCTTCGGCGAGTAATTCGGTGGGTGCGGTCGACGGTCACGGCTCGCTCAATGCCGGCATCGTCATCGGTTACGACCAGACCTCCGGCTCACCCTACCGGGATGCAGACGGCCACCAGCTCGGGCTTGGCGTCAATCCCTTTGGCCGGGTAGGCTCGACGGCGATCTTCGTACCGGGCTGGAATATTTCCGGTTGCGGCGGCACTGACCAGGGTGTGATCAAGTCCAACTGGGACCACGGTGCCCGCATCAGCAGCAATTCCTGGGGTGCGAGCTATCCGCCGAGTACCTATGACGCTTCTGATCAGGACTACGATATCGGTGTACGTGATGCCGATCCGGCAACCGCGGGCAACCAGGAGCTGATCTACATCGTGGCGGCGGCCAATGACGGCCCGGGTGCGGCCACGGTTTCCTCGCCTGGCGCGGGCAAGAACGTGATCACCGTGGGCGCATCGGAAAACGTGCGGCCAGGTTGGTCCGATGGCTGTGGCGTGGGCAACTCCGGAGCCGACAACGCCAATGACATCATCAACTTCTCCAGCCGCGGCCCGGCTCCGGGTCAACGCGTGAAACCGGAAATCGTGGCCCCGGGTACGCATATCCAGGCCGGCGCGAGCAACTATTCCGGCTACACGGGCAGTGGTGTTTGCGACAAGTATTATCCGACCGGGCAGACGATTTTTGCCGCGTCCTCGGGTACCAGTCATTCGACCCCGGCCATTGCCGGCCTGGCCTCGCTGGCCTGGCATTGGATCGAGCGCGGTGGCATGGGTGCGGCCACGGACACCGTGGACATGATCGGCGGCAATCGCGCGCCGAGCCCGGCAGCCATGAAGGCCTGGATGATGGCTTTCCCGCGTTATCTGACGGGTCTATATGCCAATGACACCCTGCCCAGCAATGCCCAGGGTTACGGCATGCCGATCATTGCCGACATGTTCGATACCACCCCGAAGGTGATCCTCGATCAGACCGAGGTGTTCGACGATACCGGCGAAACCCGTACCTATACCTGGAGTATTGCCGATGTAACCAAACCGGTACGCATCGCCTTGGCGTGGACCGATGCGCCTGGTGCTCTGGGTACCAGCCCACAGGTCAACAACCTTGACCTGAGCGTGGAACTCAACGGCGAAACCTACCTGGGCAACCAGTTTATCGGTGCTTTCAGCAGTCCTGGCGGCAGTGCCGATACCAAGAACAATTACGAGGCCGTGTTTCTGCCGGCGGGTACGTCTGGCGACGTGACGATCACCGTTACCGCGGCCAATATCGCCGGTGATGGCGTACCCAATTCCGGTGATGCCACCGACCAGGATTTTGCCATCGTCTGCAGCAATTGCGTGCAGGAACCGTCCTTTACCATGCACGCGGCGACCCGTGTGGCCGAGGTGTGTTCGGGAGATGTATTCAGCCACGAAGTGAACATCGGATCGATCCAGGGCTATGTGGAGCCGGTTGCTTTCAGCCTCAGCAATGGACCTGTTGGTGCCCTTGCCACGGTGAACCCGGCCAGCGTGGTACCGCCGGGTACGGTGATGGTGACGGTGTCCGATTCCGGCACCGTGCCGGCGGGCAACTATGTCATGTCGCTGGATGGCGTCTCGGGCAGCATCGCCAAGTCACTGGATTTCGACTTGACCTATTTCGACGCCTTGCCGGGTGAAACGAACCTGACCTCGCCGGTCGATGGCGCCCTGAACGTGAATCAGACGGTCACGCTTGCATGGGAGCCGGTAGTGCAGGCGGCGCGCTATCGCGTTGATGTCGCACTCGATCCTTACTTCGACGACATCGTGACCAGCATCACCGTGACGACCACGACCTGGACCACGCCGTCACTGGATTCGAACACGCGCTACTACTGGCGGGTCAAGGCCATCAATGCCTGCAGTGTCCTGGATGAGGCGGGTACGGATATTTTCAGCGATGACTTTGAGGGCGATTGGACTCCGCCGGCAGCGCAGGGCTTCAGCTTTGTCACGGTGGCACTGCCGGGTGACTGCGCCATTGGTACCACGCAGCACGTGCTCTGGAATGACGACCTTGAAGGTGACATCAGTGGCTGGTCACATACGGGTACGCAGGACTCCTGGAGTGTGGGCTCGACTGCCTACAGTGGCAGCAAGGCCTGGCAAGCCAACAACTTCAGTTCGGTTTCCGATCAGCGCCTGACAAGTCCCGCCGTAGCTTTGCCCATGTCATTGCAGGCCCTCACCCTGACTTACTGGAACCAACAGTCGATCGAATCATCCTCCAGCGGGTGCTGGGATGGTGCCATCCTCGAAATTTCCACCGATGATGGCGCCAACTGGAATCAGGTGCCGGATGCATCCTTGATGACCCAGCCATATCACGGCTTGATCTCTACCAGCTGGAGCAATCCGCTGGGTGGCAAGCAAGGCTGGTGCGGCAATCCCGTGGCCTACACCCGTTCAGTGGTCGATCTTGATGACTATGCCGGTGAGATCGTGCGCTTCCGCTTCCGCCTGGCCAACGATTCTTCCGTCGGTCGACCGAACCCGGCCTGGGCGATCGACGATCTCAAGGTGGCTGGCTGCGCCGTGGATTGAGTCCTGTTGAAAGCGGGATACCAGTGAAGCTTTCGCTGGTATCCCGTTACTTGCTCGCCAATCAGCCAGCCAGGGTCCGCAGCAGGTCGTGGGCACTGGTCAGGCGCTTGCTGGCGTCGGGCAGTTCCATTTTCAGGCGCAGCTTGTCCGGCCCGTCCATCTGGAAGATGCGCGGTTGACCCTGGATCAGGCGGATCAGGGTCATGGGATCGATTTTGGGTTGGGGCACAAACTGGATGCGGCCGCCGCGTTCGCCCAGTTCCAGTTTGCGGATACCCAGAGCAGTGGCGGCGTTCTTGAGTTCGGCCACGGCAAAGAGGTTTTTCACCGGCTCGGGCAGCAGGCCGAAGCGGTCGATCATTTCCACTTGCAGTTCACGCAGGGCTTCGGTATCCGGGGCCGAGGCGATGCGCTTGTACAGGGTCAGACGGGTGTGGACATCCGGTAGATAGTCGTCGGGGATCAGGGCGGGCAGGTGCAATTCGACCTCGGCACCGTGGCGGTCGGTGTCGTCCAGATCCGGAATCTTGCCCTGCTTGATCGAACGCACCGCGCGTTCCAGCAGTTCGGTGTAGAGCGAGAAGCCGACCTCGGCAATCTGCCCGGATTGGCCTTCGCCCAGCAGTTCGCCGGCCCCACGGATTTCCAGATCGTGGGTGGCCAGGGTGAAACCGGCGCCGAGTTCGTCGAGTGAAGCGATGGCTTCCAGACGCTTGCGCGCATCGCCGGTCATGGCCTTGTCCGGGGGCACGATGAGGTAGGCGTAGGCGCGGTGGTGCGAGCGTCCGACCCGGCCACGCAACTGGTGCAACTGGGCCAGACCGAAATGGTCGGCGCGGTCGATCACGATGGTGTTGGCGTTGGGGATGTCGATGCCCGATTCGATGATGGTGGTGCATACCAGCACGTTGAAGCGCTGGCGGTTGAAATCCAGCATCACCCGTTCCAGTTCACGTTCGGGCATTTGCCCGTGGGCGACGCGCAGGCGGGCTTCGGGGATGAGTTCGGCCAGCTCGCGCGCCACCCGGTCGATGCTTTCGACCTTGTTGTGGAGAAAATACACTTGGCCACCGCGCGCCAGTTCGCGCTGGAAGGCCTCGCGCATCTGCGCCGGATCCCACTGGGTGACCAGGGTTTGCACGGCCAGGCGATTGGGTGGCGGGGTGGAAATGATGGACAGATCGCGCAGGCCGGCCATGGCCATGTTGAGGGTGCGCGGGATCGGGGTGGCAGTCAGGGTCAACAGATGCACCTCGGCGCGCAGGGC
>CAYRJS010000253.1:0-4254 GCA_964424535.1 uncultured Aquimonas sp. | reverse complement strand
GCCCACCCTGGAATTCGATGGCGGCGATCTTGTCGGGCGAAGTACTGGCCGGGATCACCGCGATAAAGGGCAGGCCCAGCAGACGGGCGAAATAGGCTTCGGACACGGCAGTCGAACCACTGGAGGCTTCCACCACGGTGCTGCCCCGGTGCAGCCAGCCATTGGCCAGGGCGTACAGGAACAGCGAGCGCGCCAGACGGTGCTTGAGACTGCCGGTCGGATGGCTGGATTCATCCTTGAAGTAGACCTCGATACCGGCAAAGGCCGGCATCGCCATGGGAATCAGGTGGGTGTCGGCGGAACGATTGAAATCGGCTTCGATGGTGTGGATGGCCGAGGCCACCCAGTCGCGCTGGGTCATGGTGGTTGTGCTGCGGGAACCAGACTCCATGGTAGCCCCAACCTTCGATCAGAACCGAATCAGCGCCAGTTGGCGTGGTTTTCCCAGAACGCCACACTGCGGCGATAGGCCTCGCGATCCAGAGGCACGCCCGAACCGCCTTCGCTCACGCCCAGGGCATTGCGCATCATGGTGATGGGCGCCATCGGGATTTCTTCCGGCGTCAGCGTATACAGGCAGCCGACGATGCCCCAGTCCGCTTCGATCGGCGTGCCCTCCTTGCGCAGTTGCTCGCGGCTGTAGAGGATCGGCACCAGGTATCGCGCCACCGGCGGTTCCAGGCCCTCGAACCAGCGCACCAGCACCGGCAGTTCCTCACGGGTACGGGCCTCGTAGGCCGAATGCAGGTGCATCCGGTTTTCCGCCGTGATGGCGATGACCGAACAGCGCGTGGTGGTCCAGTTCGCGTGCACGTGCAACTGGCAGAACGGGGCATAGCCCTCGATTTTCTTCAGTGGTTCGTGGGTGTTGAGGTAGTCAACGAATTCATCCGGGCTGCAATCGCGGATCGTGGTACGGCGCCCGTCGCGCGCGAACAGACGGGCGCGGGCAAATTCGGTCATGGCGATGGTCATGCAAGATCAAAAGACCTATGGATCGGCCTTCATTGAAACATGGGCACCGCCCCCTGACCATCGGCCCTTGCGCGTGGTCGGTATCGGCGCGACAGTGGCGCGGCCACGTCCCTACCATGGAACCTGCGATGAAACCTTCGATACTTTCCAAGCTCCTGCCAGCGGCATGCCTGATGCTGGCCGCCCCGCTGGCCCTGGCTGCAGACCAGTGCCCGCTGACAACCCCGAGCGAAGCCGAAGTCCTGGCCTTGCATGCACGCGTGCTCGCGCTCGATACCCACGTCGATATCGAAGAGGACTACGCCACCGATGCCCTCGATCCTGGCGGTTTCACCCGCGCCCAGGTGGATCTGCCCAAGATGCGCGCCGGTGGTCTGGATGCCGCTTTCCTGATCCTCTACACCGGCCAGGAAGGGCTGGATGAGGCCGGTTTTGCCAAGGCCCGGGCCACGGCGGAGAAAAAATACCGGGCCATCACGCGTCTGGTCCGCGCCTATCCCGATCAGGTTGGCCTGGCGACCAGTGCCGAGGCCGTGCGCCAGTTGCACGCCCAGGGCAAGCGGGTGGTGTTGATGGGCATGGAAAACGCCTATCCGTTGGGCAACAGTGTGGCCGAAGTGCCACTGTGGGCGGAGCGCGGGGTGCGTTACATGGGCATCACCCATATGGGCCACAACCAGTTTGGCGGCAGCTCCAATCCCAATGCCGAATTGGGTGATGACGACAACGACCCCGGTCTGACCGATCTGGGTCGGGAGCTGGTCAAGGCTCTCAATGACAACGGCATCATGGTGGATGTCTCGCATGTGGGTCGGCGCACCATGATGGAAGCCACGCACCTGTCGCGGGCGCCGATCCTGGCCTCGCACTCAGGGGTCAAGGGCGTGTACGACAACGCCCGCAACCTCGATGATGAGCAACTGGATGCCATCCGCGACAGCGGCGGCGTAGCCCAGATGGTGGCCTTCCGCGGTTATGTTGATGCCCCGGATCCGGCCATCCGCGCCGGCATGGGCGAACTGCGCAGCCGCTACCTGCCCGAGGGCTGGGACAAAGCCAGCCCTGAGCAGATCGCCGCAATGATCGCCGGCGTGCGCCAGTTGCGGGCAAGCCACCCCGATGTCGATGTGGCCCGCTTCGTTGACCATATCGATTACGCCGTCAAGCGCATCGGTATCGAACACGTCGGCATCGCTTCGGATTTTGACGGCGGTGGCGGGGTCAAGGGCTGGGACGATGCCTCGGAAACGGCCAACGTCACCGCCGAACTGATGCGCCGCTGCTACAGCGAAGACCAGATCCGGGCCCTGTGGGGCGGCAATCTGCTGCGGGTGATGGATGCCGTCCAGGCCCAGGCCCGCGCAGACAAGTAAGATGGTGGATGGAGCCGGAGAACCCGGTTTCATCCATCCGCCCATCCAAGGTTCGCCCATGAAGATCGTTGAAGTCCGTCATCCCCTGGTGCAGCACAAGCTGGGCTTGCTGCGCGACACCTTTCTCAATACCAAGACCTTCCGCGAACTGTCGGCCGAACTGGCTACCTTGCTGGCCTACGAGGCCACCGCTGATCTCAAGACCGAGGACTGCGAGCGCAACGGCTGGGCCGGCACGGTCAAGGTCAAGCGCATCGCCGGAGCCAAGCTGACCCTGGTACCGATCCTGCGCGCCGGCATGGGCATGTTGCCCGGAGTGTTGACCTTGATCCCTTCCGCCCGTGTCAGCGTGGTGGGCATGCGTCGGGACGAAAAGACCCTGCAGCCGCAAGCCTATTACGCCCACCTGGCTGGGCGCATGCACGAGCGCGATGCCCTGGTCCTCGATCCGATGCTGGCCACCGGTGGCAGCCTCAACGCCACCATCAGCTTGCTCAAGGAGGCCGGCACCCCGCGCATCAAGGCCATCACCTTGCTGGCCGCGCCCGAAGGTCTGCGGGCGGTGGAAGCCCAGCATCCGGATATCGAGCTGTACACCGCCGCCATCGACCAGCGGCTGGATGAAAACGGCTTCATCCTGCCGGGTCTGGGCGATGCCGGCGATCGTATTTTTGGTACCGTCGCGGAATAGTCTGCAGCTGGTGGTCTCAGGCGTGCAGCGACCTGGCCGCCGCAACCACGGCCTCGACGGTGATGTCGAAGTGTTCGAACAGGACCTCGGCCGGGGCTGAGGCACCAAAGCTGTCGATGCCTACGACCTTGCCATCCAGACCGACATAGCGATACCAGAAACCGGTGACACCGGCCTCGACGGCCACACGCTTGCGGCACCATGAGGGCAGCACACCCTCACGCCATTCCAGCGGCTGGCGCTCGAATTCATTGGTATTGGGCATGGACACCACGCGCGCGCGGATGCCCTGGGCATCGAGCTGGCGCATGGCTTCCATCGCCAGTTCGACTTCGGAGCCGGTGGCGATCAGAATCAGATCGAACTTGGCTTCAGGCGGATCGGACAGGACATAACCACCGCGGGCGATATCGGCCACCTGCTGCGCCGTGCGCTGCTGGTGTTGCAGATTCTGGCGGCTGAAGACCAGACAGGACGGACCATTGCGACGTTCGATGGCGGCCTTCCAGGCCACCGCGCTTTCCACCGCATCGCAGGGTCGCCACAGGGAATTGTCGGGAATATCGCGCAGGCTGGCCAGGTGCTCGACCGGTTGATGGGTCGGGCCGTCCTCGCCCAGACCGATCGAGTCGTGGGTGAATACATGGATGGCGCCGGCCGGGATCAACGCACTCATGCGCAGGGCATTGCGCGAATAGTCGGAAAACACCAGGAAGGTGGCATCGTAGGGGATGAACCCACCGTGCAAGGCCAGGCCGTTGGCGATCGCGGTCATGCCGAATTCGCGCACGCCGTAATGGATGTAGTTGGCGTCGGTGCCGGCCTCGGTGACGGACTTGCTGCCTTTCCACAAGGTCAGGTTGGAACCGGCCAGATCGGCGGAACCACCGATCAGTTCCGGCAGATGCGGGGCCAGGGCTTCAATGGCCATTTGCGAGGCCTTGCGCGAGGCCACGACCGGACCTTCGGCCTGCAGACGGGCGATATAGGTATCGGCCACGGCTTCGAAATCGGCCGGCAACTGGCCCTGCATGCGCCGGGTGAACTCGGCTGCCAGATCCGGATACGCCGTCTGGTAGGCGGCAAAGGCGGTATTCCAGGCGTCTTCGTGCTGTTGGCCGGCCGCACGTGCATCCCAGGCCGTGCGGATGGACTCGGGGATCTCGAAGGGCCCGTACGGCCAGTTGAGCGCGGCCCGGGTCGCGGCCAGTTCGT
>CAYRJS010000252.1:0-4258 GCA_964424535.1 uncultured Aquimonas sp. | reverse complement strand
CGACCTATCCGTTTTTGTAGGCCACCTCTAAACGGGCGATGTGTCGTTGCGATCCAGCAAGTCGATCACCCGCCAACGCCCAGCCGATCGAGCGGCCAGACCCGCAGCACAATGCAAGGCGCCGCGGGCGAAGATGTCGCGGTTGCTGGCGCGGTGGATCAGCTCGAGGCGTTCACCCAGGCCCGTCAATTGCACCAGATGTTCGCCGACGATATCCCCGGCGCGCAGGCTGGCGTAATGCGGCTGCGCCCCGCCTCCATCCAGTACGGCCTGCCCCAAAGCCAGAGCGGTACCAGAAGGCGCATCTTTTTTATGAATATGGTGGGATTCAACGATATCGCAGGCCCAATCCGGTACGGCCTGCGCCGCCTGCTGCACCAATTCGGACAACACCGCCACGCCCAGGCTGAAGTTGGCCGCCCAGCACACGGGAATATGCGTGGCCGCTTCGTCCAGCTTTGCGAACTGCTCGGCAGACAGGCCGGTCGTGCCACTGACCAGTGCCGCTTTGCGCTGCAAGCAAATAGCCAGAATCCCATCAAAGGCCACCGGCAAGCTGAAATCGATAGCCACATCAAACTCGGGCAGACGCCCCAGTTGATCACGGGTAAATCCAGGCACGTTTTGAAGTTGCGGAGCCTGGCGTCCTGCCACCGCAGCCACCAAGCGCAACCCCGGCCAGCCATCGAGCAAGCGCAGCAAAGCCTGGCCCATGCGACCGGAGGCACCGTGGATCACCACGCGTACAGGTTCGTGCGATGTCATCTTTTGTCCAAGTCCATATCGAGGGCCTGGCCTCGACCAGCAAAGAGCATACCCTGTCGAACACGAGTCCAGGCACAAGCTCAAGCAGACCATGAGCCTGTAGACTTCGACGCTTTTACCGACACACCCAATCCATGTACGACCTGATCAACGTCATCCTGCTCGGCATCATCGAGGGTATCACCGAGTTCTTGCCGATTTCCTCGACCGGGCATCTGTTGATCGCCGAACGCTGGCTGGGCGCGCGCTCGGACCTGTTCAACATCGGCATCCAGGCCGGCGCCATCCTGGCCATCACCCTGGTGTACCGGCAACGTCTGTGGCAATTGCTTACCCGCTGGCGCGAGCCCGAGCAGCGTGATTATCTGGGCAAACTCTCCCTGGCTTTTTTCATCACCGCCGTCATTGGTCTGATCGCGGTGAAGCTGGGATTTCGCCTGCCGGAGAACCTTGCCCCGGTAGCCTGGGCCTTGATCATCGGCGGCGTCTGGATGCTGGCGGCCGAACAGATCGCCGCGCGCTTGCCCGAACGCAGTGAAGTGACCTGGACGGTGGCCATCCTGGTCGGTATCGCCCAGATGCTGGCCGGCCTGTTCCCCGGCACTTCGCGCTCGGCTGCCACCATCTTTACCGCCATGCTGTTTGGCACCTCCAACCGCGCTGCCGCGACCGAATTCGCCTTCCTCGTCGGCATCCCCACCATGTACGCGGCCAGCGGCTATGAACTGTTGCGCGTACTCCAGCACGGTGGCGCCCAGCACGAGGACTGGCTGGCCCTGGGTGTTGGCTTTCTGACTTCCCTGATCGTGGGCTTCATCGCCGTCAAGTGGCTGTTGCGCTACATCCGCAGCCACCGCTTCACCCTGTTCGCCTGGTATCGCATGGCGTTTGGTGCGGCGTTGCTGTTGTGGATGCCGCACGGTGCCTGAGCACGAGCGCACGCACCTTTGATGAATCCACGCACCCGCGCAATCGCCAGGTTCACCGGCAGATCAAATGTTTGCTGCGACGCACAAGCAAAATCTTGCGTTTCCGACGCCCTTCGGCATTGCCTTGAAGGGGTGAATGCAGCTATAAAGCGTATTAGCCAGCATCCGTTCATGTAGCTTCGCTTCCGGATAGGTACCCGATCGAGGCAACCCGCGACATGCCACGCCGACGTTTGTATCGTCAACTGATACAGAAGTCGGGCATGGCAGAGCTTTGCAGGACACGCGGATGGAATGGCCCACACGTCGGACTGGGAGCAAAGATGCCCACTGCAAGACAGGCCACAGGCCACACATTGAATTGCAATGATCTGTTTTTGAGTTGTACTGGTGTCTCGACCGGGCGCACGCCTGTGCCGGGCTTTACGTATTGGGGAGTCAAGAAATGAACCACAGATTGAAAAAAGCCCTGGCACTTGCCTTGCTGGGCGGAGGGTTGGCGATCGCCGGCTCTGCACAGGCGGCATTCCCGGATTCTAAAAATATCAGCGCCAAGGCCCCAACTATCAACGCTGGCACGGATCTGCGCATCAGTCAGCTTTATGGTGGTGGTGGAAGTCAGGATCCAACCTTCAACCAAGATTATGTGGAAATCTTCAATTCCAGCGCGAACGCGGTTGATTTGAGCGGATGGTCAATTCAATACGCAGGCGCCAACGGAACAAGCTGGTCAACACTGGCTCTGTCCGGTTCCGTGGCACCTGGTGGGTACTATCTGATCGGATTGCAGACCGGAACCACAGGTGACCCGATACCAACGCCGGATGTTATCGGCACTATTGGCATGCAGGCTTCCAACGCTAAGGTCGCCTTGGTCGACTCGACCACGGCTCTGAGTGGCGCTTGTCCGACAGGTACACAAATCATTGATTTCGTAGGTTACGGCTCAGCCAATTGCCACGAAGGTAGCGGCACGGCGCCCGCGATTTCCAAAACCGAAGCGGCATTCCGTGCCGATGACGGTTGCACCGACACCGATGATAATGCGGCGGACTTCAGCAAGGCGGCACCAAGCCCGCGCAATTCAGGTTCGCCGGTCAATACCTGCGGTGCAGCAGGCACAGATCCTGCAATCGAGGTTGCGCCTGTAAGTATCAGTGCCTCAGCGCTGGAGGGTGGAAGCAGCAGTGCCTCTTTCACGATTTCCAACACCGGCGACCAGTCGCTCGACTGGACCTTGGACCTGCAGGAAGCGCGTCCTGGCATTAGCCCGACGGCGACAGTCTTGTTTGATCAAACCGCCAATGCGACAACTACCGGTTCGATTGCTTTCCTCGATCTAGACGACCCGGCCTTCTACGAGACTCAGGCAGCCGACGACTTCGAGGTACCAGCGGGCGAAACCTGGACCATCGAACAGGTGCTTGTCGGTGGCTTTGCTCAAGCGCCGGGCGCAGCAACGGTGGTGGCCAATGTCTTTATATACGCCGATGCCGGCGGCTCACCGGGGGCGGCCATCTATGCCGAAATGAACGCATCGCTGATCGACAGCGGTGGTGATATCACCGTGACCCTGGCAACACCGCAAGCACTCGTGTCCGGTACTTATTGGATATCAATACAACCCGAACGCGACTGGTATGTCGACGGCCCTTGGTACTGGTTGCAGTCGGCAACAAACAATGGCAACCAGTTCCACTGGCGCAACCCGGGTGATGGCTTCGGCACCGGATGTACCACTTGGGACACGGCTACAAATTGCCTCGCTGCAACCAATACTGACCTGACGTTCGCCATCTACGGCCAGGGTCGTTCGAGTGTTGATGCCTGCACCAATCCGGCGGCGGTTTCTTGGTTGAGCCTTGATCTTGACACCGGCAGCACTGCTGGTGGTGATTCCGATGTAGTCACTCTTACCCTCGACGCTTCGGCACTCGCCGCTGGCAGCTATGCCGCCGATCTGTGCGTACACAGTAACGACCCCATCAATTCCCTGGTCGTAGTGCCCGTCGCCTTTACGGTAACCCCATCCAGCTGGATGGTAACTTCGAGCGTCGGCACACCTTCGGGTGCCATTACGCCAGAGGGTACGCTACCGGTCACCGCTGGCGAGACCGCGACCTTCACTCTGACGCCGGACGTCGGCTATGAGATCCACAACGTCACCGGCTCCTGTGGTGGCTCGCTTATCGGCAATGACTTTGAGACCGACCCGATCACTGGCAATTGTGATGTCGTTGCCAACTTCAAGATCGAAGGCAGCAATCCAGATATCGTGTGCACGACCATGAACCACTCGATTGCACAGGACGGCGACGGCACGGAGATCAACTTCGAGACCGGCGACGTGCAGGACGGCTTCCTTGTCGTGCCGGATGCTCACTTCAACCCGTGGATGACCGGTGGCAACCTGGCGTTCTTCTGGATGAACGGTGGCGGGGCAGCCGGCGATGGCACCAACTATTCGGTGCTCGCGCCGGGTGACACCATCGACGGCACGAGTTTCGGTGGTACCGGCATGGCCAACTGGCGCGCTGGCGCGGACGGCTACCTCGGCGTCAAGT
>CAYRJS010000251.1:0-4268 GCA_964424535.1 uncultured Aquimonas sp. | reverse complement strand
ACCTGGAACAGCGCATTTTCGAGCGTCTGGCCGGGTTGGATGTGGATGATGTTGCCGCTCTCGTGGCCGCAGGCGGGGAAATTCGGCGCTGGGTCATGGAGGCGCCATTGCAGCCGGATCTGGATGCCGCCATCCGCACGGCCTATGCGCAGTTGAGCGCAGAAAACGGCGGTGCCGATGTCGCCGTGGCGGTGCGTTCTTCGGCCACCGCTGAAGATCTGCCTGATGCCAGTTTTGCCGGTCAGCAGGAAACCTTCCTCAATGTGGTCGGTGCCGATGACGTGGTAGCCAAGGTCAAGGAGGTCTTTGCCAGCCTCTACAACGACCGTGCCATCGCCTATCGCGTGCACCACGGTTTCAAGCATGAGGACGTATTTCTATCGGCGGGCGTGCAGTTGATGGTGCGCTCCGATTGCGGGGTGTCCGGAGTCCTGTTCACGCTCGATACCGAATCGGGTTTTCGCGATGTGGTTTTCATCACCGCCAGCTACGGTCTGGGTGAAAACGTCGTGCAGGGGGCTGTCAATCCGGACGAGTTCTACGTCTACAAACCCACCTTGCGCCAGGGCAAGCACGCCATTTTGCGGCGCTCGCTGGGCGCCAAGCAGATCCGCATGGTGTATTCGGACCAGCCCGGTGAGCGGGTACGCAACGAGGACACGCCCGCCGAACTGCGGGGCCGCTTTTGCGTTACCGATGCCGATGTCCAGGAACTGGCACGCCAGGCCCTGATCATCGAGGAACACTATGGCCGGCCGATGGATATCGAGTGGGCCAAGGATGGCGTCAGCGGCAAGTTGTTCGTCGTGCAGGCACGCCCGGAAACGGTGAAATCGCGTGCCCGCGCTACCCAGATCGAGCGCTATCACCTGCGCGGAGCGGGCCCGGTGTTGACCGAAGGGCGCGCCATCGGACAGAAGATTGGTGCTGGCGTGGCGCGTGTGGTACGGCGGATCGAGGATATGGATCGCGTCCAGCCTGGTGATGTGCTGGTGGCCGACATGACCGATCCGGACTGGGAGCCGGTGATGAAGCGGGCTTCGGCCATCGTCACCAACCGCGGCGGTCGTACCTGCCATGCTGCCATCATCGCCCGTGAACTCGGCGTGCCGGCCGTGGTGGGTACCGGCAATGGTCTGGATGCCATCGTCGATGGCAGCGAAGTGACCGTCAGTTGTGCCGAAGGCGATACCGGTGTCATCTACGCCGGCAAGCTGCCGTTCGAGCGCATCGTGACCGATCTGGACCGCATGCCTGAAGCTCCGCTCAAGATCATGATGAACGTGGCCAACCCCGAGCGTGCCTTCGATTTTGCCTTGCTGCCCAATGCCGGCATCGGTCTGGCGCGGCTGGAGATGATCATCGCCGTTCACATCGGCGTGCATCCCCGGGCGCTGCTGGAGTATGACGAGCAGGACGAAGACACCCGCGCCCGCATCGATGCGCGCATGGCTGGCTACGATGATCCGGTCAGTTTCTATGTCGACCGCCTGGCCGAAGGCATTGCCACCCTGACCGCTTCGGTGGCGCCGCATCCGGTGATCGTGCGCCTGTCGGACTTCAAGTCCAACGAATACGCCAACCTCATCGGCGGCAGCAATTACGAGCCGCACGAGGAAAACCCGATGCTCGGCTTCCGTGGGGCCAGCCGCTATGTCGATGCCTCGTTTGCCGATGCCTTCGCCCTGGAATGCCAGGCCGTGCTCAAGGTGCGCAACACCATGGGCCTGAGCAACCTGTGGGTGATGATTCCCTTTGTTCGCACTCTGGACGAGGGGCGACGGGTGATCGAAACCCTGGCCGCCAATGGTCTGCGCCAAGGCGAGCACGGGCTGAAGATCATCATGATGTGCGAGGTGCCCTCCAATGCCCTGATGGCGGACGAGTTCCTCGATATTTTCGACGGCTTTTCCATCGGTTCCAACGATCTGACCCAGCTTACCCTGGGCCTGGATCGGGATTCTTCGATCGTTGCCGATCTGTTCGACGAGCGCGACCCGGCGGTCAAGAAGCTGCTGTCCATGGCGATTCGTGCGGCCCGGGCCAGAGGCAAGTACGTTGGCATCTGCGGTCAGGGTCCGAGTGATCATCCGGATCTGGCCGAATGGCTGATGCGCGAGGGGATCGAGTCGCTGTCGTTGAACCCGGACACCGTGGTCGACACCTGGCTGAAACTGGCCCGATCCAAGGCAGATGCCTGAGGACGGAACGGTTCAGAACACGAAGGCGAACAGGAAGATTCCGAGCATGAGGAAGGCGATGCCGAGTTTGGCGATCGTCCCCAGCAGCAGACCGACCCAGGTGGCGACACCCACCCGTGCGGCCGTGCCGCCATGCCGGCTGTGCCACAGCTCACCGGCGAAGGCGCCCACGAAAGGCCCCAGGATGACGCCCACCAGCCCCAGGAACAGGCCGATAAGCGTTCCCAGTGCGGCTCCGACCAGGGCCAGCCGGCTTGCGCCGACCCGCTTGGCACCCAATACGCTGGCGAGCAGGTCCAAGAGCAGGGCCACGACCATCAAACCGGCCAGTACGCCCAGCGTGACCGGGCCCAGATGAGTGAAGCCGTCACCCCAGGCCACCAGCAACATGCCGGCGAACATCAAGGGCACTCCGGGCAGGGCCGGCAACACGGTCCCAGCCAGACCGGCCAGCAGCAGCAAGCCGCCCAGGACAAACAGAAGAATCGAGATCGTCATGTTTGACACCATGAACACCAGAGGCCGCATTTTCCATGATCCGTGCTGTACTGCAGATCAAGCCCGGCACAACGACGCATTACGGGAGTTGCCATGAGCGATGAAAAACGTTTGGCCGAGGTCGAAACCCGGCTGGCCTTCCAGGAACAGGCCCTGGAAGAGTTGAGCACGATCATCCACCAGCAACGACGTGAGCTGGATGCCTTGCGCCGGGCCTTGACCCAGGCCCATGATGATCTGCAGAACCTGCGTGAACACGTATCCGCGCACGCCTTGCCCGAACCTCCGCCACCGCATTACTGATCCGACATGAGCAATTCACTCAAGGACCAATTGCTGAAACTGGGCTTCAAGACGCCAGCGCGCGAATCAGCGCGCGGCAAGCCCCGTACACCCGTCAAGCCCAAAACCGGCAAGCCTGCGGACAAGGCAAGGCAACAGCCACGAAGCGGTGACGGAATCGATCTGGCCAAGGCTTGGGCAATCCGCAAGAAAACGGAAAACGACGAGCGCATCGCCGCTGAACGCGAGCGTCAGGAAGCCGCGCGCAAACGCCGGGAAGGCAAGAATCAGCTTGCCCAATTGTTGCAGCAGGCCCGGCTCAACGACGACAAGGCCGAGATTGCGCGCCATTTTGAATATGGTGGCAAGATCCGCCGCATCCATGTGACCGCAGACCAGCTCAAGGCCCTCAACGCCGGCGAACTGGCCGTGGTGCAACTGGCAGGGCGCTATCACCTGGTGACGGCGGCACATGGTGAGCAGGCCGAGCAGATCCTGCCCGGATCACTGGCCCTGTGTGCTGGTACCGCCGAACCGGTGCTGGAAGAAGGCTACGATGACCCCAAGTACCAGGTCCCCGACGACCTGGTCTGGTGAGGGCCTCAGTTCAGATAGACCTGACCGTTGCTGATGCGGATGTAGGCACCTTCGCGGACGCCATGCAGTTCGCGCTGGCTGACCACGATACGGCGGCCATCGTCCATCTGCAGGTAGATTTCGTACCAGGGTGCCGAACTGGCATTGCGTTCGGCATTGTCGCCCACGGCACCACCGGCGATGGCTCCGGCCATTGTCGCCGCGGCCCGACCACTGCCGTGACCCACCTGGTTGCCAACGATGGCCCCGATGATGCCGCCCAATACGGCACCGCCACCGGAGGACTGGCGCTGGCCGTAGACCCGGTCGATGCGATCGACTACGCCACAATTGGCGCAACGGGCATAACCGTCTGACGGAGGATGGTAGTAACCGCCCTGGTTGCCGTAATAGCCACCCGGACTTACGCAGGCCGTCAGCAAGGCCAGGCTTGCCAGCAGCAAAAAGAGACGCAGGTTCATGGTTCGACTCCCGATCCAGGGTGATGTCATCACGGATAGCGAAACATTAGGCGGATCAAGCTGAACGCAGGATCAGCCGCGCCAACTTCGTTCAGCCTGCTTCAGTTTCAGCGAAAAACGTCGTGACAACCCTTGCAGTGCTGACCTACATCACCCATGGCTTGCTTGAGGGCGGGACAGGTCGTGATCGGGCCGGCCTGGACCTGGACCAGGGCGTCACGCAAGTTGC
>CAYRJS010000250.1:0-4274 GCA_964424535.1 uncultured Aquimonas sp. | reverse complement strand
GTGTGTGCCGTGCCAACTGGAGGGATAACCGCCGGAAGCATCACCCACGTCGGTCGGATCCGGGTCGCGGCCATTGCCATCACCGGCCACCGAAGCGGTCGAGATGAAGTCATAGCCCGCGATTACGTTGGCGTTGAGGTCGCTGTGATTGGTGATGCCGGTATCCAGCACGGCCACGACTACGCCACTGCCGGTGGCGAGGTTCCAGGCATTGGGCAGATTCAGTCCACCTACCGTATCGAAATAATCCCATTGCTCGCTGTAGCGGGTGTCATTGGGCGTCATGCGGATCTGGTTGAGGCGATCCACTTCCACGTATTCAACGCCGGCCTGATTGGCCAGCGTGGTCATGAATTGACGGGCGTCTTCGGCCCCGAGTTTGCGATCAAGTACCAGCACTTCACCGCCCACGGCCAGCGCGCGCGCTTCGGTCACGCTGGCTTTGACCAGGCTGGTGGCTGCATTCAGCGCACTGCTGCGCTGGACACTGAGCTGTCGTGCGCCCGTGTCGCTGCTGTGAAACTTGACGATGAAGCGATCGTAACTGCCATTGGCATCGATCGCCGAAGTCTGGATGCGAGCACCGGTGAAGGAAACTTCATCGCCGGCAAGGCTGGTGCTGGAAATCATCGTGCCAGTGCAGGCCAGGGCAATGGTCAGTGCCATCGTCTTCGCCCGCCCATGACGGAGGTTGCGCATGTTCACGTGTGGTTGTCCCCAAACTGATGGAAAGGAAAGGTGATCAGACGGGTGATCCGGTCGATCCCGAATCGAGCTTCCTTTCGTCCATCGCCCCGAAACCACATCCTGCGGCAACCAGCCCAAGGCTGCAGCCAGACCTTGAATCGGACTGGCCTCGATGGACGCGCGCACCCCGTCCCCAAGGTGGACGCGCTGCCGGACCGTGATACAGCACTTGGGCTTTGTCAAGAAAACCGTGAACCCGCGCACAAGGACCCGTGAAAAAGCGCATGATCATGCGCTTTTTCACCTTGGGTTCAGCGATGGGGTTTTCATTTTGCAGTGCAACAATGCGCGAGATTCTGACCACAAAGATCAGCTTGTGACGCGATTGGTCACATATTTCCCCTCGATCCAGCCACCACACCCAGCCGCCCGGTACGGGCCTTGCTCAGAACATGCCGGTTTCCAGGCGCGCCGCCTCGGACATCATCGACTGGTTCCACGGTGGATCGAACACCACTTCGGCATCGACTTCCACCACGGTGGGGATCAGTTCCAGCTTCTGGCGGATATCCTCCACCAGGATGTCGCCCATGCCACAACCGGGAGCTGTCAGGGTCACCTTGATGGTGACGTGGCGCCCACCTTCGGCGTCGTGGTTGACCTCGCACACGTAGACCAGACCCAGATCGACGATATTGATCGGGATTTCCGGATCGAAACAGGTATGCAACTGACGCCAGACCAAAGCCTCGACATCCTCGTCCCCGGCATCTTCAGGCAGGGTGATCGGCTCGGGTGGTTCCTTGCCGATGGCATCGGCATCCTTGCCATCGATGCGGAACAGATTGCCCTCCACGAAAACCGTGAAGCTGCCCCCGAGGGCCTGGGTGATGTAACCAACCGTGCCTACCGGCAAAGTCACCTGATCGCCGTGGGGAACCATGACGGCGGGACAATCCCGCTCGAATTCCACCGGCTCGCTGCTGCGGCTGTACATGCAAAACCTGGATACTGGCGCCGACCTGGCGGCGGATGCTGCAGGTCGACGTGGAGTCTGCCTGCCAGCCCGCTATTCTAGCTGAACTTGCCTGCCAATCCGAAGCACATGACCCTGCAAACCCTTGGTTCCACCGGCATCGCCCTGTTCGTGGCTCTGCTGGTAACACTGGGCTCGGCCGCCATCTGGGGCGCGGCCAGCCTGTTTCTGCACGCGCCTTGCGCCTGGATGGCTCCGGTCATCGCCGTGGACACGGCCATCGTGCTGCGCCTGGCCAGTGTGCCTGGCGGCCGCGGACGCGGTCTGCTGGCCCTGCTTATCACGGCCATTGCCATTGCCCTGGGCGCTTTCACCGTGGCCGCGCTGCAGATCGGCATCGCCTTTGGCATCCTGCCGCACGAAGCCGTGTGGAATATCGGGGCGGGCCTGGCCCGGACCTGGTGGCAACTCAATCTGGGCCCGTGGGACAGTCTGGTCTTGATCCTGGCCTTGCCACTGGCCTGGTGGTCAGGTCGATGAACTTGCCAGAACCGCAGGCCCTTGCCATGCTGCCACCGATTTCCTTCGACCATTTGCTCCCATGACCGACAGCTTGCCTTCCGCTTCTTCCTCGAACCTGTCCCGCTTCACCTTTATCGGTGGTGGCAATATGGGCCGCAGCCTGATCGGTGGCCTGATTGCACGCGGCATCGGCGCTGAACGCATCACCGTGGTCGACCCGACCGCCGCCACACGCGAAGGCCTGATCCACGACTTCGGCATCCAGGCCACGGCCGATGCAACGACAGTACTGCCCGGATCGGCCCTGGTCCTTCTGGCGGTGAAGCCACAGGTCATGCGCGAGGTCTGCGGTGGGCTGGCATCGGTATTTCCTGCCGATGCCGTGGCGGTATCCATTGCCGCCGGCATTACCACAGGGCAACTTGAAACCTGGCTGGGTGGCAATCGGGCCGTGGTACGGGCCATGCCCAATACTCCAGCCTTGCTCGGAGCCGGGGCCACCGGTCTGTGCGCCAACGCCCGCACCACACCGGCGCAACGCTTGCTGGCCGGCACGGCCCTGGATGCCGTGGGCCTGAGTGTCTGGCTGGAAGACGAACAGCAGATGGATGTGGTCACGGCTCTGTCCGGCAGTGGCCCGGCCTATTTCTTCCTTCTGGTCGAAGCCTTGCAGGCCGCCGCCCAGGCCCAGGGCCTGCCGGAAGCCGCGGCCCGGGCATTGGCTGCGCAAACCTGTCTAGGGGCAGGTCGCATGCTGGTTGAAAGCGGAGAAGCCGCTGCCGATCTGCGTCACCGGGTCACCTCTCCTGGCGGCACTACCCAGGCAGCACTGGAAAGTTTCCAGCGGGATGACTTTGAGGCCATCGTGTCCCGGGCCGTGGCGGCGGCTGTCCAGCGCGGTGCCGAGCTGTCCCGTCAGGCAGGCAACTGATCTATGCCACATCTGGTCAACGCCGCCAGTTTGCTGATCGAACTGGGCTTTGGCCTGGTGGCCGTGTTGTTCCTGTTGCGCCTGCTGCTGCAATGGGTGGGCGCGCCGTTTCACAATCCGATTTGCCAGGCTGTCTACCGTTTCAGTAATCCGGTGCTGATGCCCTTGCGCAAGATCCTGAAACCACACCGCAACATCGATACCGCAGCCGCTCTGGTCGTCGTGGTGGTGATGCTGATCAAGGCCGCCGTCCTGCTGTTCGTCTGGCAGCGTCCGGCAAGCCTGTCGTCGGTGCTGCTACTGGGAACTGCGGAATTGATCAGCCTGCTGCTGACCGTTTACTTCTGGCTGGTACTGATCCACGTCATCCTGAGCTGGGTCGGTAGCCAGGCGCGCCATCCGGCCATCGACCTGGTCCGGCGCCTGGTGCAACCGGTCTTGCGCCCCTGGCGACGTCTGCTGCCGGTCGTGGGCGGCTTTGATCTGTCGCCCATGGTGCTCATCGTGATCCTGATGCTGGCGCGCATCCTGGTGGTGGCACCCTTGCAGGAAGCCGCCCTGGCCCTGGGAGCCTGAAACCCCGAGGCAGCCGCTCAGCGCTTGGGCTTGAGCATCGTGCCCGTGCACGTGGGCGCACCGCAATGGCAGGCCCAGTACTTTTTCATTTTTGCCGTATGGGGTACGGCCAGGCGGATGCCGTAATCGTAGGTCAATTCCTCGCCCGGCTCGAGGGCGCGCAGGGTATGGATTTCGATCTGGTCGCGGCGTCGATCCGAACCGGGTGATTCCACCATCAAGGCCTGGCAGTTGGGCTCGCAACTGTGATTGATCCAGCGTGCGATATTGCCATCCTGGTTGGCATCGATCACGTAGTCGTCATTGAGGGTGAACAGGAAAGTATGGCCACTGGCCAGATCACCAGCGTAGCGTGCATCGGCTTCTTCATGGGAAATGCGCTTGCCGCCGTAGCGGCAAACTGGCATGTTTTCAGCAATGGCGCACACGGCAAAAACACCATTGCCGTGGATGGAGGAACGTCGACGTTCGATCAGGCGCTGCATCCCGAGATTTTCCGAAAAGCCTGGGCCAGAACTTTAGGCCTTTGGCCCGTCGATGCCAACTGGGCAACGCGATTGATCACTCCCGATCCAGCCTCGG
>CAYRJS010000249.1:0-4291 GCA_964424535.1 uncultured Aquimonas sp. | reverse complement strand
CCGACTTGTCCTGGGCAACTTGGGTGTAATCGAACACCTCGCCCTTGTAGATCCACACCTTGATACCGATGATGCCGTAGGTCGTCTTGGCCTCGGCAAAACCGTAATCGATGTTGGCACGCAGGGTATGCAGCGGCACGCGACCTTCCCGGTACCACTCGGAACGCGCGATCTCGGCCCCGTTCAGGCGTCCAGCCACGTTCACCTTGATGCCCAGGGCACCCAGACGCATGGCGTTGCCGACGGCACGCTTCATGGCGCGACGGAACATGATGCGGCGCTCGAGCTGCTGGGCGATCGATTCGGCCACCAACTGGGCGTCCAATTCCGGCTTGCGCACTTCGGTAACGTTGATGTGGACCGGCACGCCCATCATCTTGGCCACTTCCTGGCGCAGCTTCTCGATATCCTCACCCTTCTTGCCAATCACCACGCCCGGACGGGCGGTGTGAATGGTGACGCGCGCTGTCTTGGCAGGGCGTTCGATCAGGATGTTGCTGATACCGGCCTGGGCCAGCTTCTTGCGCAACAGTTCACGAACCTTGAGGTCCGCCGCCAAGTGCTCGGCATATTCCTGCTTGTTGGCATACCACTTGGAGTTCCAGTCCTTGGCGATGCCAAGACGGATGCCAGTTGGATGTACTTTATTACCCATGGGATTTCCTGCGTCCGGTTACTTGGCCGTGCCAACAACCACGGTGATGTGGCTGGTGCGCTTGAGAATACGTGCCCCACGCCCTTTGGCGCGGGCGCGGAATCGCTTGAGCGAAGCACCTTCGTCGACAAAGATGCGGGTGACCTTGAGCTCGTCCACGTCGGCACCGTCGTTGTTTTCGGCATTGGAAACCGCCGAAAGCAGGACCTTGCGTACCAGGTGGGCCGCCTTCTTGTCACTGAACTGAAGCAAGTCCGCAGCACGCTCTACCGGCAGGCCGCGAATCTGATCGGCCACGAGTCGAGCCTTCTGTGCGGAGATGCGCGCACTGCGCAGGATGGCCTTGGTTTCCATCATCATACTCCTCACTTGGACTTCTTGTCGCCGCTATGGCCTTTGAAGGTACGGGTCACCGCGAACTCGCCGAGCTTGTGCCCGACCATGTTCTCGTTGACCAGCACCGGCACATGCAGCTTGCCATTGTGCACCGCGATGGTGAAACCCACCATTTCCGGCAATACCATCGAGCGGCGCGACCAGGTTTTGATCGGTCGCTTGCTGTTTGTCGCCATCGCCGCTTCCACCTTCTTGAGCAGGTGGGCGTCAATGAACGGTCCTTTCTTGAGTGAACGTGCCATGACCTGATCCTGTTACTTGCGACGGCGCACGATGAAATGTTCGGTGCGCTTGTTGGTACGGGTCTTGTAACCCTTGGTCGGCACACCCCACGGGGTGACCGGGTGACGACCGCCCGAAGTACGGCCTTCGCCGCCACCGTGCGGGTGATCGACCGGGTTCATGACCACGCCACGCACGCTCGGACGAACGCCGAGCCAACGCTTGGCACCGGCCTTGCCGATCTTGCGCAGGCTGTGTTCGCTGTTGCCGACCTCGCCAATGGTGGCGCGGCAATCCGCCGGCACCTTGCGCATTTCGCCAGAGCGCAAGCGCAGGGTAGCGTAGCCTTGTTCACGCGCTACCAGCTGAGCCGAAGCTCCGGCCGAACGCGCCAACTGGGCTTTCTTGCCGGGCCGCATCTCGATGCAATGCACGGTCGAACCGATCGGGATGTTGCGCAACGGCAAGGCGTTGCCGAGCTTGATCGGGGCGTGCTGGCCAGCCATCACCTGATCGCCAACGGCAATGCCCTTGGGCGCGATGATGTAGCGGCGCTCGCCATCGATGTAGCACAGCAGGGCGATATGGGCGGTGCGGTTGGGATCGTATTCGATCCGTTCCACACGTGCCGGAATACCTTCCTTGTCACGCTTGAAGTCGATGACGCGGTAATGCTGCTTGTGGCCACCACCGCGATGGCGGGTGGTGATGCGGCCAGCGTTGTTGCGTCCGCCGGTACGCGACTGCGGCTCCAGCAAAGGGGCATGGGGCGCGCCCTTGTGCAGATCCGGGGTGACGACGCTGACCTTGCCGCGACGGCCAGGTGAGGTCGGTTTGTGTTTGATCAATGCCATGGCTTGTTACCTCAGGGCTTTGCCAACAGGTCGATTTTCTGGCCTTCGGCCAGAGTCACGTAGGCCTTGCGCCAGCCACCGCGACGACCCATACGGAAACGGAAGGCCTTGCGCTTGCCCTTCGTGTTCAGGATGTTGACGCTGGCAACCTTGGCTTCCAGCAGGGATTCCACCGCTGCCTTGACATCAGCCTTGGTTGCGGTCGGGGCCACTTCGAACACGTACTGGTTCGACAACTCCTGCAGGCGGGCGCTTTTTTCCGATACATGCTGGCTGCGCAGCACATCCAGAACTTTCTCGTTGCTCATGCCAGCCACTCCTCGATCTTCTTCAGAGATTCGACCGTGATCACGACCGATTCGGCGCCGACCAGTGCAACCGGATCCAGTCCCTGTACATCACGCACCTGCACATACGGCAGATTGCGCGCGGCCAGGTACAAGGCCTCGTTTGCATCTTCGGTGACGATCAACGGTGATTTGACCCCGAGCTCGCTCAACTTGGCGGCCAGCACCTGGGTGCGCGGCGCGTCGACTTCGATACCGGGCACCACGGTCAGGCGTTCCTGACGGACCAGCTCAGACAAGATCGAGCTGATGGCACCGCGATACATCTTGCGGTTGACCTTCTGCGCAAAGCTGCGCGGCTTGGCCGCAAAGGTTACGCCACCGCCCACGAAGATCGGAGCCGTCAAGGCACCGTGACGGGCACCACCGCCCTTCTGCTTCTTGGACTTCTTGGTCGTTCCGCTGACTTCAGCACGAGTTTTCTGGGCCTTGGTGCCGGCGCGTGCCGCATTGCGGTACGCCACTACGACCTGATGCACGAGGTCCGGCTTGAATTCACGCCCGAAGATCGTCTCGGATACGGCCAGCTTCTCGCCACTGCCGACGATTGCAAGTTCCATGATCCTTCTCCCTTAACCTTTCGCCGCCGGGCGCACGATCACGTTGCTGCCCGGCGCACCGGGAACCGCACCGCGAATCGCGATCACGCCGCGTTCGACATCGACCTTGACCACTTCCAGGTTCTGCGTGGTCTGGGTATCCATGCCCATGTGGCCGGCCATCTTCTTGCCCGGGAACACGCGACCTGGGGTTTGGCGCTGACCCAGCGAACCCGGCGAGCGATGCGACAACGAGTTGCCGTGGGTCGCATCACCCATGGTGAAGTTGTAACGCTTGATCGTGCCCTGGAAGCCCTTGCCCTTGGTCACGCCCTGGACATCGACCTTCTGGCCTACTGCAAAGATGTCGGCACGAACTTCGCCGCCCACCTCATAACCATCCAGCGTGTCCACGCGAAATTCCCACAGACCACGACCGGCTTCGACCTTGGCCTTGGCGTAGTGACCGGCCATCGGCTTGTTGACCAATGCGGCCCGCTTGTGGCCGGCACTGACCTGGATAGCCTGATAGCCATCACGTTCCTGGGTCTTGACCTGGACAATGCGGTTGGGGGTTGCTTCGATCAAGGTCACCGGCACGGAATTGCCGTCCTCGGTGAAAACCCTGCTCATGCCGCACTTGCGGCCTACGATTCCGATACTCATGGTGTTGGCCTCAGTACAGCTTGATCTGGACATCGACGCCAGCGGCAAGTTCGAGCTTCATCAAAGCATCGACGGTCTTGTCGTTGGGGTCGACGATGTCGAGCACGCGCTTGTGGGTGCGGGTTTCATACTGGTCCCGCGCATCCTTGTTCACGTGCGGCGACACCAGGATGGTGTAACGCTCGATCTTGGTCGGCAACGGGATCGGCCCACGCACCTGCGCGCCCGTCCGCTTGGCCGTCTCCACGATTTCACTCGCGGAACGATCGATCAGACGATGATCGAACGCCTTGAGTCGAATCCGAATCTTTTGGTCCGCCATGACCTTGTCCTTGAAATGTCTTGAAAGAACGACGGGAACGCAATCACATGCCACGTTCCCCGGTTTTTGCCAGGCTCCCCGTGAAGCTTGCTTCTTGGGGAACTGGATCCCCGACAAAAGCACTCGGGGATGACGTTCGGGCTTGCTGGAAATGGATCCCTGACAAAAGCTGTCAGGGATGATGTTCCGGCAATGGCGTTCGCGCCAAAGCGCGAACGCGCCGTCACATCACTTGATGATCTTCGATACCACGCCGGCGCCGACGGTGCGGCCGCCTTCACGAATGGCAA
>CAYRJS010000248.1:0-4294 GCA_964424535.1 uncultured Aquimonas sp. | reverse complement strand
GGTCACCGAAGCCAAACGGTGCTGATCCATGCCGAAGGCGTGCAGCGTGTAGCTGTAATCGAATTGCGCACCGTCCGGATCGGTGACGCGGGTCAGACGATTGCCGGTCCAGGTGAAGCTGACGCTGCGTCCGGAGGTGTGGGTAACCGTTTGCAGGTAGTTGTTGACGTAGCTGAAGGTCCAGCCGATGCCTTGACGGTTGGCGACGGTCTGTACGTAGCCGTAGGTATCGTAGGTCTCGACCATGTGGTCTTCGGAATGATGCGTGAAACCGCCTCCGGGATTGGCGACGATGTAGGCCACCGGTGCGGCTTTATCCTCCTCGTAGCGCTGGCGGGTGGTATTCCACAGGAACTTGATCCGCCGCCCATCCGGGCGCTGCGCCCAGACGATGCCCTGTGCCAGCACCGGTACCAGCGAGTAATCGAAATTGCTGACCCAGTGACGGCCGAACAGGCCCGGGTAGATCCAGTAGTGGTTGTAGGTGCGGCGCAGATACAGGCCCATCTCGCCGGCACTGGAGAAATCCAGTGAAGACTCGATCTTGTTGCCGGTGGCCAGCACGATGGGATTGCCCGCCTGTTCGTCGCAGTCCTTCTCGGCCGCATCACGCACGTCCTCATCATCGCCCCGGTTGGGAAGACCACCTCGACCGCCGCTACCGCCATCCATGGCCCAGAAAGTGTGGAAGCGAAACGGGAGTGATCCCAGAAAGCTACGGGGCGGGGTAGCAGTAACCTCAACAGGCTCTCCTCTGACAGGATTTTCCCGCGTCTGTCCATACGCTGTAGACGACAAAAAGGCGAGGACGACAAGGCTCGAAAGGATCGGGGTTTTCATGTTCGGCAGGACTCCATCAGCTAGACCGCGTCAACCAACGACACATCACGTGCTGATCGGTTATCCCATGGGGAAGCGGCAGGAACCATAGGAAAAGTCCTAGGCCAACAGATCGGGAGGCGCTGCTCGCCTATCTCCTCGGACGAAAACGCCGTTTTTTGTGCTCCATGCCGTCCGTGATTCGCCGGTACCATGCAGGCGCATCGGGAAAATCCCGCACCAAGTGCAGGTAGTGCACCGCCTTGGCAAATCTTGCCTGGTTCAGCCGCTGATCAAGATCCTGCATCAGCCAACCGATGAGCAGCATGAGATGGTGCCGTTCCACCAGCGGCAAGCTCTCGATTGATGTACGTCGTTGAGGTGCCGGAACGGGTGCCACGTCCAGCAATTGGCAGATGTACGCCTGCAGTCTCAGATGTCGATGCTCGCCAAGCAGCAACTTGCTGAGGTGGTGAAGTACCGCCATCAGATCCAGATCCTGCGGGCATCGGCGATACAGACTCGTGCACAGCTTCATGTGGAATGCGAACGAAGCATCGTCGTAGACCAGAAACGGTGAAATCTCGATCTGGCTGAGATCAAGGCCGCATTGATGGCATCTGACGAGCACGCCAGCCAGTTCCTCCAACTGGTACTGACCGACATCGGTGCGGTGGAACGAGATGCCCGAGCCACACTCAGGACATCGATCCAGCAACATGCATTGATGCTGCGCACATACCGTGTAGAAGCTGACGCGCCAGATGCGCCGGTAGTAGATCTGCTCGCATTCACGCAAACAGGCCGGACAGAACTGGATACCGTAGCCCATCCTTTTGCGGTGGTACATGTGCAGCGTCTGGATCCATTGAAGTGCGCCTGCGCTGCGGAAGTTTCGATACAACTGGCCTTCATAGGCGTGCAATGTCGTTTCAAGTGCTGTTTGCGTTGACACGCCTGTGCCTTGGACCAAGGCATCAATCAGCCACGGGGGACCGAGGCGATCCACATCCCGATTCCAGACTTGGTACCGCGTGCCGAAGATCAGGTTGCAAAAGGTCTGCGCCTTCAGACCATGCCCATGTGCTATGCGCATGAGCCAGGAAGACAGCAGTTCATCATGAAACGGTTTGTACCGAATCGGCCACAGCGTGGTGGTCAGACCACGCCATCCGCTCATGACGTGCGGCGACGAAAATGCTTGCGCTTGGAGGGCGGTACCCAGTCCAGGCGCTTGAGACTGTCGATGGTAATACGCTCAGTGCCGGAACGTATGGCATCCACGCCGGCCTCCTTCACCAAGTCGCAGATGTCACCCAGCATCGATTCGCTGCGGGTATGCAGGGCCGTCATCAACTCTGGTTCGTACAAGCCTGAGAGCTTGCGCAGTGGCATGCGCTTTTCCAGTTCCGACATCAGCCCGGCCAACTGTCTGGAGAGAGGCCAGATGGGCATCTCGATGGGGACAAAGCGGCTGGACATCTGCGGGTCGGCATTGAAGGCGTTGTAGGCATCCTCGATGCCGGAGGCCACGATGCTGACCTTGGTCTCGTTGCCCAGGCTCTTGATGGCATTGCGGAACTCGCGCTGCCGATTGAGACTGCCGGCGATGATGTGCTGAATTTCATCAATGATCAGTACCTTCACGTTCAATTGCTCGAACAGGTGCTTGATCTGGGAATACTTGGCATGGGCCGGGGCTGTCGGCTTGTACGGGGTCATCAGCGCATCAAGGATGCGGCTGTAGAAATCCGACAGGTCCGGCCGCGGCGGAGCATCGATCATGACCACCGGATAGGTCGTGACCTCCTTGATCGGATCCAGGTCCGGGGGATGTCGTTCGACAAACTGTTCCAGGATCGAAGTCTTGCCACTATACGACGGGCCAACCAGAAGATAGCAGGGCATGCGTGGCACACGCGGCCAGTCCAGCAGGTCTTCGAACTTCCTGAGCGTGGTGTTGGCATGTTCCAGTGGGAGCCAGCCGCCGGCTCGGATGATGCCGATACGCTCTACATCAGATAGATCAGCCTGTGGGCGGGCCAGCGCATTGAGGTGCGGGTATTCATTCGCCATCGTCATCCTCGACCTTCGGGCGATAGATACTCGGGTCGTAGTCCAGCAGGGCTGGCGGCACAACGAAGTCTTCCACCGGACGCGGCTTTGGTCGCTCCTTGACGTTTGCCTTACGAGCTTTTTCTTGCTGCTTGCGGCGCTGCTCTGCACGACGCGCTGACTTCACCTTGCTGGCGGCTTCGTTCTCTAGTTCGCGTTGCTTGGCCACAATAGCGAACACTTCGCGCTCATCGTAGGTTGCTACACCGATTTCCTTGGCTTTTTTGCGGGCGGCGCGCAGTTCCCAGATGCTCACCGGTGGCAGCGAGCTGTCGCGATAGGGAATGGCGAAGTAGCGCTGAGCATCGGGATCAAAGAAGTACAACTGGCTCATGTCGCGAGGGTCGTAGCGGAACTTGAAATAGCGACGGCTGCGCGGGTTATCCGGATCCCGTGCATCGATCCAGGAGCGCAGCACATCGCTGTAGTAGTAAACCCGGTTGATCACCACACCATAGGCCTGGATCGTGCGTTCCATGTAGGGCATGAAATCCAGACGGACCTTCGCTACGTCGCCGACGTGACCTGGTAAGCCTCGCATTGGGATCCTGTCGTTTCCCAGGGTGCCTTCGCGCCAGCGGGTGTCGGGCGTGGTGCCGATGCCGGCATGCATCTCGCGGTGATAGCGCGCAAACAGCAGAATCAGCCATTGCTCCAGTTCGTCCAGCGTCAGGCAGGCATTGCCTTCGGCATCGTAGGTGCCCTTCTCTTTTGGTCCGGAGAAGGTGGCGCCGCGCACATCCTTGAGCGCTTGGGAAACGGTGCCCATCAGGCGTTCAATGTGGGCACCGTAATGAGGTTGCTTGACAGGGCGCAGATGGATGTCGATGCCGTACTCGGCACAGGCGGTGCGCAGCATGTTGCCTCGAAATTCCTTGGCGTTGTCCAGGTGCAGTACCTCCATTACGCCGTGACCCGGCCAAGCGAGCGGATCGTGCTGGTGCTGGGCCAGCCACGCGCTCTTGGGCAGGATCGCGTGAGACAGGCACATTCCAGCGGACAGGGCAGACGGCGGGTCCAGCGACAGGTACATACCCAGGCAGACACGGCTGTACACGTCGATCGCCAGGGTGATCCAGGCACGGTTGATGGGTTTGCGGTGCTGATCATCGACGATGATCACCGGTAACAGCGTGTGGTCCATCTGGACCATGGCCAATGGCCAGTCGGCATCGGGAATCGAACTCTTGTCGATGCGGTAGCGCTCGCGTGCCGCCTTGGCGCCTTCACGTCGGCGAAGGCGTTCCTCGCCGCCAATGCGATGAATGTAACGCTGGATGGTCTTCGCTGTGGGAAGGGGATGCAGGCCTGCGGCGTCACATCGGCGACGAACCTCTCGTGTGGCGGCAGCCAAGGTGGG
>CAYRJS010000247.1:1916-4303 GCA_964424535.1 uncultured Aquimonas sp. | reverse complement strand
CGCGGGTGAATCTGGAACTGACCCAGGAACGCTCGCCCGGTGTGCGCTTCCTGGCTACGCGCGAGCGTGTCTGAGAATCGTTGCCTGTATGGATAGGCAACGACTTGGTTCGCCTTGATATAAGTCAACGCAATGTCAAATAAGCAGGACTAGCGTAGCTCAGGTTTTCGCAATGCGTGGAGAGCCTGTCGATGATCGTGCCGGTGCCGGGCGCGAACGGACCATTTTCAACCTGTACCTGATCACGGCTCTTTTGACCTTCGTGATCCTGATGGTGCTGGGCCTGCTTATGCGCATGAGCCAGGCAACCTGGATCGAGGTGCCGAAAAACACCTTCTTCCAGTACCTGTCGCTGCATGGTGCCGGCATGGTCAGCACCATGGTCCTGGTGACCACGGCCATCATGTGGTTTTTCCTGCGCAAGTACGTGCGCCTGCACCTGTGGGCCTTTGTCACCAACTACGTGCTGTTCGTGCTGGGCGTGCTGTGCGTCCTGATCGGCGTGTATCAAGGCTATGCGGCCTTGCCGGTTCAGGGCATGGGCGCGTGGACTTCAAGCAGCGCGGCCTGGTTCATGATCGGCTATCTGCTGATTGGCATCGGTGAGTTGATCTTCTATCTCGATGCCGCAGCCGGCGTCATCGCCCGCTACGGCAACCTGGCCCGGGCCATGGGCTGGCAGTGGCTGTTCGGCGGCGAGGTTGACCCGGATCATCCCAAGGCCGTGGTGGCCGGCACCGGCATGATCATCGCCAATTCCCTGGGCATCCTCGCCGGCGCGGTGTCGCTGGTGATGAGTCTGGTGAACCTGTTTTATCCGGATATCAAACTGGATCCGCTGTTTACCAAAACCCTGATCTACTGGTTCGGGCACATGTACATCAATGCCGCCATCTACATGGGCGTGATTGCCGTGTACGAGCTGCTGCCGCGATATTCGGGCAAGCCCTATGCCCTGTCGCGCACCTTCCTGTGGGGCTGGTTTACCAGCACGACCCTGGTCATCATCGTCTTTCCCCATCACTTGCTGATGGACTACGCCATGCCGCACTGGATCCTGGTGGTGGGACAGATCGCATCCTGGGGCTCGGGATTCCCGGTCCTGCTGGTAACGGCCTGGGGGGCAATGACCAACGTGTATCGGTCCGGCATGCGCTGGTCGATACCGCCGTTGCTGATGCTGTTGTCGCTGTTCGGCTGGATCGCCGGTGGTTTTGCCGCCGTGCTGGACAGTACCATCCGCATCAACCTGGTCATGCACAACACCTTGTGGGTGCCGGGGCATTTCCATTTTTACCTGCTGATCGGGGTGATGGCGATGATCCTGACCCTGATGTACCACTACATCGGCGCGCGCCGGCAGGCACCTCCGGCCAATACCCTGGCGGATCGTCTCGGCTTGTCGGTCTACGTGCTGGGGGCGCTCGTTTTCCTCTACGGTTTCCAGAGCGGTGGTCATATCAGCGCCGGACGACGCATGGCCCAGCACTGGCCGGAATGGGTGGGTGCCGACAAGATCGCTTCGGTCGGAGCCATGCTGGTGATTGCGGGCATGGCCTATTTCGCCCTGCGCATCATCGTCGGCCTGCTGCGCGCCCCTCAAACCACTGCGGTGGAGGGACGCTAGATCCTGCGTACCACGCTGGCCAGCCTGGCCGTTCTGGCCATCGGTTTATTCATGCTGGCGCTCGCCACCCATGGCTTCCGGGCCTATACCTCGGAAACCGCCTTGCGCATGGCCGTACTCGAACAGCCCAGGGCGGTCCCGAGCGTGGAGCTGGAAACCATGGATGGCCAGGTGCTCGATTTCGGGCACTGGCGCGGGCGTTGGTTGCTTGTGGATTTCATCTACACCCGGTGCCAGACCTATTGCGTGGTCCAGGGCAGCCAGTACGCGCAACTACAGGATCGACTGGCGCCCCTGCTTGCCGCCGGAAACGTGGGCCTGATCAGCCTCAGTTTCGACCCGGACGTTGATGGCCCGGCACAACTGGCAGCCTATCAGCAACGCTCTGGAGATCGTGGTATGGGTTGGATCGCGGCACGGCCACAGGATGCTGCGGGACTGGCAGCCTTGAAGCGCAGTTTCGGCATCACCGTCATCGACGATGGCTTTGGCGGCTATCTGCACAATGCAGCCTTGTCCGTGGTCGATCCGGATGGACGTCTGGTGCGGATCTTCGGCTGGGACCAGATGGATGCGGCCGAGCACTATCTGCGCGCTCAGGTCGGGCCATGAGCCGGCGTAGTTGGACCGTGCCGGTCAGCGCCACGTTGGTCGTGCTGTATCTGGCCTTGCCAGCCGTGCGCGCCAGTCTGGAAGCCGACATGAGCTGGCATATGCTGGTGCAACTGCCGGTGCTGGCCGTGTGTGGCGGGTGCTGGGG
>CAYRJS010000247.1:0-1816 GCA_964424535.1 uncultured Aquimonas sp. | reverse complement strand
CACCGGCTCCAGACCAGCGTTTTCATGGTCGTGGTGACTGGGCAGATGCCGGGTCGGACTCAGAGCCTTGCCCAGGTCGTGGGTGAGGGTGCAAAAGCCGATCAGACCATCGCCGGGCGCCAATCGGGCCGCCGCATCCAGGGCCATTTCCACATGGATGCCGGTATCCACTTCCGGATGGTAATGGGCTGGTTGCGGTACCCCGTACAGAGCATCGACTTCCGGCAGGATACGGGCCAGGGCGCCGCAGGCGCGCAGACTATGCAGAAAGGCCGAAGGGGTCGGTTCGCCCAAGGCCCGCAGCAATTCCTGAAAGACCCGTTCCGGCACCAGATGATCGACTTCACCGGCGTCCACCATCTGTTGCATCAGGGCCAGGGTTTCCGGCGCGATGACAAAACCCAGCCGGGCCCAGCGGGCCATGAAACGGGCTGCGCGCAGGATGCGCACCGGATCTTCGGCAAAGGCGTCGGTGACATGGCGCAGGATGCGCTGGTCCAGATCGCGCTGGCCGCCGTAGGGATCGATCAGCGTGCCTTGATCATCCCGGGCCATGGCGTTGATGGTGAAATCGCGCCGGGCCAGATCCTGTTCCAGGCTGATGTCGGGTGTGGCCAGCACGACAAAACCACGGTAGCCGCGCCCGGCCTTGCGCTCGCAACGCGCCAGGGCGTATTCCTCGTGGGTTTGCGGGTGCAGAAAGACGGGAAAATCCTGTCCCACCGGGCGAAAGCCCTGAGCCTCCATGGCTTCTGGTGTAACGCCAACCACGACGAAATCACGATCACCCGGGGTCAGGCCGAGCAGTTCATCGCGTACCGCACCGCCCACCAGATAGGTTTTCATGACGACGCCTCGCTGCCGACCGCCGGACAGCTGAAACCCAGACGCTCGGAATCGGGCACGGTGCGGCCACGCGCGCGCGCAGTGATCGGCGAGGCGGTGCCGTGCAGACGCCAGTCGTAGATCACCCCAAAGGCCAGGATACGGGCTACGTACTCGCGGGTTTCGTGGTAGGGAATGGTTTCGATCCACAGGTCGACGTCCTGGATGGGACGTTGCGCCAGCCAGCGCCCGACCGGGGTGGCACCGGCGTTGTAGGCCGCCGTGGCCAGCAGCGTCTGGTCGTCGTGTTTTTCCAGCATGGAGGCCAGATGGGCGATGCCCAGATCGATATTGATGGCGGGATCGAACAAGGCCGGAGTGCCGGGATAGGTCAGCGATCGCTTTTTGGCTTCAAGCTGGGCCGTGGAGGGCAGCAGTTGCATCAGGCCACGGGCATTGGCGTGCGAGCGCGCATCCGGAGCCCAGGCGCTTTCGGCCCGGATCAGGGCGGCGACCCAGGCCGGATCCAGGGTGTAGCGCGTGGCTTCGCGTTCGATCTGGTCGCGATGGGGAAAAGGAAAGCGCAGCAAGTAATAGCGCAGGTCCTCGCCTTCGCGCAGAGTTGAAGGGCCACGGTCATGCCAGCCAGCGGCTTCGGCCAGGCTGACCGCCATGCGCCGCTGCTCGGGCGACAGTTGCGGCATCAGCGCGGTCCATTCACGCCGGGCCCAGGTGCTGCGACCCAGGGCCTGCAATTCCAGGGCGCGTACCAATCCCGGTTTGGATTGCACTTGCTGGCGCAGATTCGCATCTTCGGCCACGTCCAGAGCGCACAGGGCATAGGGCGCGTGGATGCGTTCGGCAGCAAGGAAGCCGTAATAGCTGGATTCACCGGCCAGAGCCTGATAGCGCGAGCGGACATCGGCTTGACCGGTGCGTTCGCGCAGGCGGGCTTCGAAATAGCGCCAGCGCAATTCTTCCCGTTGCGTAG
>CAYRJS010000246.1:0-4319 GCA_964424535.1 uncultured Aquimonas sp. | reverse complement strand
CCCGACCCAAGGCAAGATTGTCCTGCAGCAAGGTCAAGGCTTCATCCGTCCGTCCGGCCTGGACCAAGGTCTGGGCCAGTGAAGCCTGCACGCTGACATAGGCATCGGGGGCAATCTCGAGGTAGCCGCGCACGATGGCTTCGGCACGTTGAAAGGCCTGGAGGGCGTCTTCATGCGCTCCCAGCGCCTGCAGCGAGTGACCCAAAAAGCTCACCAGCATGCCGACGTTGAGGGTGGGCTCGCCAAGGATGTTTTCGTAATCGTGCACCTGCTGGCGCAATGCCGTCGTGGCGGTGGCTGGATCGCTGCGCATGCGTACGATGGCGGCGACAAAACGGAACCAGATCAGCGCCGGATCCTGCGGGCCGTACATGGCTTCGGCCTGCTGCAGGGCGCGGTCGGCCACGGCAATGCCGGCATCACTCTCACCCAGCATGACATGCGCCATTGCGCGAACTGCCAGGGCCTGGATCGTCAGCTCCGGTTCGGGATGGGCTTCCAGCTGCGTCAGGATTGTGTCGATCTCCTGGGCCACGGTTTCCGTCGGCATGTCGCGCTCGTTCAGATGCCCGAACAAGAGGTTGATGCGCACTCGCAGGATCTCATGCAGACGGTCGCCCGAGGCATGTTCCAGCAGTTCGACGGCACGGGTGCCGGCCGCGTGTGCGGCAGGGTAGTTCAGCAACAGGGACTGGGCTCGACCCAGCGCGGCCCAGGCCGAACCCAGATCGCCAGGATCGGCGTCTTCACCCCATAAGGCCAGGGCTTGCTGCAACAGCGGCACGGCACGATCGGTCAGATCCAGGGCGTTGTAGCTGCGCGCAATGGAAACCAGCATCGCCGCTTTCACGTCGGGGGCCAGATCTTCGCGGGCCAGGGTCTGGGCGGCGCCATGATCGAGCAGTTCGGCCACGGTCAGGCGTTGACCGCGGGTGCGGGTGGGATCGGCGCTCTCGAACAGATCGCGCGAGAACGCCAGCAGGGCCTGAGCCTTGTCGCGTTCGCGTTCGGCCTGGCGCAGATTGGCCTGGCGATCCAGGGCAAAGCCGGTCAGCAGGATCAGCACACTCGCGATCGCCACGATCATGCGGCGATTGCGCCACAGGCCGCGCCGCAACCGATACCAGCGCTGGCCTCGACGCGCCTGCACGGGATGGCCATCCAGGTAGCGCTCGATATCGGCCATCAGTTCGACGACGCTGCCATAACGCTCCGCTGGTGCGGCTCGCAGCGCCTTCATCACGATGGCATCGACATCGGCCGGGATACGACCGCGCTCGGCGCGATTGGCGGAATCAGCCACCTGGCTGGGGCGTGGCAGGCCATCACCGGTGACCGCGTCGGTCCAGTGCAAAGGGGAATCATCCTGGTCCAGTGGCCGACGCCCGGCCACCAGTTCGTACAACACCAATCCCAGCTGCCAGACATCACTGGCCGTGCCCAGCGGCTGGTTGCGCAATTGCTCGGGGCTGGCATAGGCCCAGGTCATCGCGACCGTGGCGGTATCGGCCCGCGGTACGCCGTCTTCATCGGCCAGACGGGCGATGCCGAAATCCAGCAACTTCGGCTCGCCCTCGCCATCGACCAGGATATTGGCCGGTTTGATGTCGCGATGGATCACCAGGCTGGCGTGGGCGTGGCGCACGGCATCGCAGACCTTCAGGAACAACTTGAGCCGTGCGGCCAGATTCAGGTGTTGGTGCTGGCACCAGTGGTCGATGCGCTCACCATCCACGAATTCCATCGCCAGAAATGGTCGGCCATCGGAAAAACGCCCGGCATCGAGCAGGCGGGCGATGTTGCCGTGGCCCAGCGAGGCCAGGATGCGACATTCCGATTCAAAGCGTCGCAAGCTGATGGGGCTGGGCGCCTCGGCGCTATCCAGCAATTTGAGGGCGACCGTCTGCGTGGCGCCACCAACCTCGCGCTGGGCCAGATACACCACACCCATGCCACCTTGGCCGATGCGTCGCAGCAGGCGATAACCGCTGGTCTGCACCACCTGGGCGGATTCGCCGCTGTAGTCGGGTGCCGGGGTCCGTCGCGCCGCCAACGGGCCGACCGGACCATCGGTGCCGGTGGACAAGGCCTGAAGCTGCCACAACACTTCCGCACGCAGTTCCGCATCGCCCTTGCAGGCATCTTCCAGCGCCGTGGCGCGCACCTCGTCGGACTGTCCGTCCAGCCACTCGACCAGTGCCTTGGCCTTCAGGTAACGGGCGTGTTCGGGTTGCGTCATGCCAGTGCAGCCATGGGGCCGCCTTTTCCTTGCGCACGTGGATTAATCTCCGGGCCAAGGATATATCCGGCGCGACGGATCGGGGAGTCTCATTCACGTCGATGGCGGGTTTTGCCGCGGAGATACGCAATACGCCAACAAGAGCTGCTGCGTCCTTTCGATGCCGAGCCGGCTCATCCAACACTCCCGAGGTACTGCCATGATTTCTCGTCAGTTTTCATGCTTTTTCAGCCTGTCAGTTCTGTTGTTGCTGTTGTTTTGCGTGCCTGCGCTGGCGGCGACTTGCCGGGTCACCCCTTCAGGCAGCGGCGATGGCAGTACCTGGTCGCAGGCGGCTTCGCTGCAAGCTGCGCTCACCAATTCCAGTTGCAGCGAAATCTGGGTGGCGCAAGGCACCTACACGCCCGACGAAGGCAGCGGTGATCGTTCGGCGCATTTCGCCATCACCCGCAACCTGCAGTTGTACGGCGGCTTTGCCGGCAACGAGGCCAGCCTCGCCGAGCGCGCCAGCACCGATCCGACCCTGACCATCCTTTCGGGAGAAATCGGTGACCCCGGAAGCCGGGATGACAACAGCTACCGGCTGCTGTTGCTCGACACCGAGAACATCACCGGGGGGCTTACCGCAAATACCGTGATCGATGGCTTCACCCTGCGCGATGCCGTCGGTGCCAACGGCTTCCCCGGCAATGTCGGTGTGGCGCTGTACTGCCGTTCCGTGCGCTCCAACCAGCCTTGCTCACCGACGTTGACGCGCCTTCATTTCATCGACAACAACGCCAACAACGGCGGCGCGATCGCACTGTACGCCGACTGCTGCCTGCAGCCGCTGGGCGGCATTGTCGCGCCGACCATCACCGACTCTGTATTCAGCAACAACCAGGCACAAAACAGCGGCGGGGCGATCTATGCACTCGCGGCCAGCCAGCCCAGCAAGGTTGCACCGGTCATCGAGCGCAGCGCCTTCATCAACAACGCCGCGCATTTGGGCTCCAGCATCGGTCCTGGCGGCGGCGCCATTTACCTGGATGCCGGTAGCCAGAGCGGCAGCATCGATATTTCCATCCGGGACACGACGTTCGCCGGCAACCATACGTCCAGCTTGTACGGGCACGGCGGGGCGATCTACAACCGTGGTTTTGGCGGACCTTCCACGGTTCGATTGGACCAGGTCACCTTTTCCGGCAACACCTCGAGCTTCCAGGGTGACCCCGACTATGCCGGGCAATCGATCTACGCCTATGGCAGTCAGGCCACCACCGTGATCGAACGTTCCATCGTGGCGGATGCTTCGCCGTTTCGTCGCGAGAGCAGTGCGGCCCTGATCGATCTGAGCAACACCGTGGTGCCCCCGGGCGCATCTTGCCCGGCCAATGCCACCTGCACCAATGCCATCGAAGGCGATCCCCTGCTTGGACCCGTGCAAGACAACGGCGGCGGTACCCCCAGCCTGCTGCCCGCGATCGGCAGCGTAGCCATCGACGCGGTGGATTGTGGTGAATCGACCAGCGACCAGCGCGGCATCAGCCGTCCGCAAGGAGTGCGCTGTGATGCCGGTGCGGTTGAACATCGGATCCGCACGCTGACACTGGAAGTGCTTGGCGAAGGCCAGGTCGCCATCCAACTGGAACCCAATGCAGGCAACCTGCCTGCCTGCGACTGGAGCGATTCCCCGTGCACGTTCAACTACGGGGAAGCCGACGATGCCGAACCTGCCTTCACCTTTACCGCCGCCCCGGGCACGAACTGGACGCTTGAGCAGTGGAGCGGCGACTGCAGCGTCGATGACACCGACCCGCTGCTGGCGCACCTGACGCTGGATGCAAGCAAATCGTGCAGCGTGCGCTTCCTGCCGCCCAACTACACCGTCTCATTGGGCGTCGATCCGATCGGCAGCGGCACGCTTGAAGTGCAAGGCGAAATCGATCCCGATGCCGTGCCCCAAGGCACGGTGCTGGAACTGGTCGCCACGCCATACCCGGGCTGGGATGTCGCCGATGCTGTCGCCTATCCACCCATCCAGGATTGTAGTGGTGTGCTTGATCTTGAAGCCCAGCCGGATGGAACGCTGCATATCACC
>CAYRJS010000245.1:0-4325 GCA_964424535.1 uncultured Aquimonas sp. | reverse complement strand
TCGGCCCGAAAAGCTGTTCCCACATCCATCGGTGTGCAAGTTCGTCACGGCCGCAGAACGTGATTTTCCCGTGGCCTGCGTTGCTGGTTGGGCCGAGCCACGTCCAGCAATCATCGGCGCTGCGTCCGATCTTCACGCGAGCGCGAATGGGTTGGCCGGGGAGGGGCATTACGCGGCCCTCCTGTTTCCCACGCGCGCGGACTCAAGGCGGGCGATCAGTGCTGACACGATCCGGTCGAAGTCCGCTTCGTCGTACAGCACGGCGGCGCGTTCCTTGCCGGTCGGCTCGAACCCAAGCTGTGCGAGTCCGGCGGCGGTGATGGTCAGCGGCGCGATGGCGTCGTTGATCTGTCCGAGCTTGATGGTGCCGCTGGGAGAACTCCGGGGTGAGGCGGCCACCTCGGCGGGATTTGCAAGAGAATCAGCGTCTTGCTGCTGCTGGGAAATGGGGCGGGAGGCGGGAATCGAGCCCGCATCGTTGGTGATGCCCTCAAAGTTCTGTGCCGCGCGCTCTGCCTTGGCCTGTTCCTCGGCCCGGATACGCTCGGCTTCCTGTTTCGCCAATTCTTCCTTGGCGTCCTGATCCAGTTGGCGCTTGTATTCGGCGACGCGCGTCGAAAGGAGATTGCGCAGGTCGTCTGGCTGCTTCGTATGCACCAGCTGGACAGGCCCGGGGATGATGTGCAGCCAGTCGGCGTACTCCTGGAGGATCGCCACGTTCATCCGGATCGCATCCGCACGCTGGCTGGCCTCGATCTTGGCTTGCGCCACGGCGGCATCCACAGCATCCGTGATCGAGCTGATCGTGCGCCTGCCCTTGATCGCGGCCCCAAGCTCGGACGACAGACTCGCCGGCGCGCCGATGCTGTACTCGCCCAGCGTGGAATTGATGCTGGTGTAGTGGTCCAGCACCGATTTCACGCCAGCGGACACAATCGCGGCTCGCCTGTTTTCCTTCTCTGCCTTCACGGCACGATCAAGCGCGAGACGCGCTGCGCGGATCGTTTCGGACACCGTGCCGGCGGCGCGCATCACTGCATCCACGTCCGACATCTGGGCCAGTGCGGCATCGATGGCGGCCTTGATACGGGCCTCGGCTTCGGCGCAGGCTTTGACGGCGGATTCTGCGTCGGCGAAGTCCTGATCGGTTTCCAGCTCTGAAGCCTTCGGAAGCCGGGCTAGGAACGCATCTGCGTCAGCGCGGAACTGGTCCAGATTGGATGCCAGCACGCGGCCCTCGACGCGCAATGTCAGGGCGCCGAATCCTTCAACCGGCGCGGCGACAACTGCCGCCGGCGCAGCTTCCGGCACGTAGGCGGCTACGTCCGCCTGAAATTGCTTCCAGCCGGCGATCAGGGCTTCCGCTCGACCCGGAACCGCACGGTACTCCAGAGTTTCCAGCCGGCCATCGCCGTCGCCGGTCGCAAAGATGGCGCGCTCCGCCCCGGACACCAGAAGCTGGTGTTCCAGCTGCCAGTAGTAGTGCGGTGCGAGCTCACCTGCACGGACCTGTTCGGCGAGGCTTTCGTTCCAGAGCTTGCATTCGAAGATCGTCTCTCCCATCAAGGTCAGGCCATCCAAGGAGGCGGACAGCGGCAGCCCACCAATCTCGACCGACATCGTGACGGGGAACAGGTCTTCCGACAGCATCCGCTCGATCTCAGGCCGGATGGCGGCCTCGGCAGCGTGCCCGCGGTCAAACAGTCGCTGTTGGGCGTCGGAGACGTCTTCCGAGATCCCGGTCGCCTTTTCGCGGATCAGATCGGCACGCGAGCGGTACTTGCTGGCGCCCATCATTGCGGAGGCGTCCGAAGCGTTGAGGTGCGACTGCCGGTGCTGGTGCCAGGGCTCGCTGCCTTGGGTGAGGTTGTGTGTTACGCGCTGCATTGGGTGTTCCTCCCGTGATTCTCGTGGAATCCGTGTTTTGCTTCGGCGCGCTTCCGCGCACTGACCGCCGCATCCATCCTCGAAAACCGGCCAAGGTGGATGGTCTTTCCACGGATCGTTATGTGGGCTGCGTACTTTCCGCGCGCCCTGTCGAAGTGCACGCCAGTCACGCCGGTAGTGCTCGCCCGGCTGAGGGGCTGATTCCGCATGTTCTGGATGTGCAGAACGTCGCGAAGATTCTCAGGGCGGTTATCCAGCCGATCGCCGTTGACATGGTCAATCGTGTGGTCCGGCCAGTGGCCGTGATAAAGGGCGTACACCACGATGTGTGCGTAAACCTTCACCCCGAAAAGGCTGCCGTGGTAATAGCCGTTTCCAGACAAGGTTCTAAACGCCTCTCGGCCGGCAAAGCTGGTGTTCCAAGACTTTGCTGCGCGCTCTTGTTCGGGGCCGGCCACAAAGAACTTAATTGGCCGCACCCTCCAGAAAAGACGGCCGGAGTCCGTATCAAGGCGAACGAGGCGTCTCAGGTCTTCCGCCGAGATGCGCTCCCGGGTCACGCTTCGGCCTCCTGCGTTTCCTGCTCGACTTCCACCACCTCGGCGTCTTGCACCTTCTCGCAGTCGCGGATCGCCTTGATCTGTTCGGCAGTCAGCCGCCCCTTGCTCGACACCATCGCGATGATTTCGTCAGCGCTCTTGCGGCCCGCCTCGATGACGGCGCGCCACGTCGGGAAATTGGCCGTAAAGTCGTCGGTGGGGTAGGGTTGCGGCTCTTGGCGTGCCAGCTGGCGAGACGGCGGCACGTCCACCGCCTCAACACCCATCACCTTGCCTTCCATTTCCTCGGCGGTCGGCTGAGCGCCAACGGCCTCAGGGAACGCCTTGCGCAGCGCCAGCGCTTCGGCGCACTTTTCCAGCTGGCCGAATGGGCGCTTCTTCCACATCGCGTTCGGCGCGTCGGTGTCGCGCTTCGCCGTCGCGTAGGTTTCCAGCCAGTAGACCTTGGCGGAGTACGGCACGCGCTGATCTTTGATGATGCGGTACACCGTGACGCGGCACCATTCCGGATAGCGGACATCGACGCCGCTCAACTTCTCCGTGATGGTGGGGCCGAACTCGGCTTCGTCCTGGCCGGCGTATTCGCCTGTCCGATGTGCTTTGGTGCGGTACAGCTCAATGCCCGGCATCACGACATCACGCATGCCGGCAGGCGACACGACGCGGTTATCCACCTTCTTTTCCGGAATCCAGATCGGGACGATGTGGACCGGCTTGGTCATCGGATCCAGCTTTGCGGCCTGGCAGTACGCCAGCACCATTTCGACGGAATCATCGGTCGCACCGGGGTACAGGCTGGATTTCAGCGCGGAGCGGATGGCGGCCGCCTGATCTGCGGTCATCAGCCCGCCAGATGCTTCATGCTTTGCGATGTTGCTCACTTGGGGATTCCTTTGCCGGGCACGCCCAGCGACTCAGATGTGGTTTGGGCAAAAAAGAGGCTCCCGACGCGGCAGTAGGGGAGTGGCGCAGGGGAGACGCCCTGCCGCGCCGGGACCTCAGCCCTGTGGAACGAGGTAGCGCGCGCGCACTGAGGCGGCGCGACGGTGTAGTCGCCGGACAGAACGGCGTCGGTAACAGCGAGCGCGCGCTGCCACAGCATCAGCTCGTGCGGCCCGGGCATTGAGGGGATGGCGTCGAACAGGAGCGGCAGGACATCGCATGCGTCCACGGCTTCGGTTTCGGCGACGAGGTTTGCGACGGTCTGCGCGATGGCTGCTTGCTGGTCCCACGCATCGGACGTAGAGCCGCGCATGACCGCCAGCGCGGTGCAGTCGCGACCTTGTGCCTCAAGGCGCAGGCCGTCTCCGCCCTCGTACAGCTCGCCGAATGGATCGGCCGGCGGGCGAGGCTCGCCGAACGATGCTGCGCAGGCCAAGCCGATGCAGGCGATGGCGAGGGTGGATGCGAGCGCATTCATGCCCGCCACCAACGCAGCATTTCTTCCATGCTGCCCTCGTGCGCAACGCCTTCAGTAACGTCATCCAGCAACTCTTTCAGCGCCGCAGTGACAAGCTCGCGCACTGCGGCGCCGATTTCCGCGTCATCGCTCCCGCGCAACCCGTTGAGAATCCGCTGCACTTGCGCGTTGGTTGCTTCCTGATCGGCGATCTTTTCGGTGACGAAATTCCAGACGCCGAGCATCGCTCGCTCGTAGTGGTCTCGCTCGTCGATGCACTCGTGGCGCCGGCGCGCTTCCGCACGATCGGATTCCACGTAATAGCGATGGGTGTCGTGAGCGACAGGGCAGTATCCGTAGTTGCTCATAGCTGACCTCCTGCAAGAGAGTCGGCCAACAGGTCCAGGTCATCGGCGGCATCGGCCAAGCGTTGGGCGGCATGGATCGCCGCGATGTGGCCGAGCCTGTCGGCAAGGCTC
>CAYRJS010000244.1:1634-4335 GCA_964424535.1 uncultured Aquimonas sp. | reverse complement strand
ATATCGGGACGAATCACTTTCTGACCAATTCCAGGATCGCCAGCAAAACCACGGCACCGATCACCGCACCAATGAAACCGGCCACTTCACCGGGTTGATACAGCCCCAGTTGCTGACCGCCCCAGGTAGCCAGCACCGAGCCGCCCACACCCAGGACAATGGTCATGATCCAGCCCATCCTGTTGCGCCCGGGCTTGATCGCGCGGGCCAGCAATCCGACCACCAATCCAATCAGAATGACACCCAAAAACGCCATACCCGCCTCCATACACAAGCTGTCAGGGATGCATCATGTCATGGGTGCACCGATCACGGCGCACCCATCACGTTTCACGAACCGCGCGTCAAGCCCTGGGCACTGGCCTGGCAATGCGCCGCCACCACGCCGGCTACCGACATGCTGACGCGCTTGCCGGTCGGGATATGCAGGAACTCGTTGGGACCATGGGCATTGGAATGCGGCCCCAGGACTCCGGTGATCATGAACTGGGCACCTGGGAACTTCTCGCCCAGCATACCCATGAACGGGATCGACCCGCCCTCGCCCATATACATCGCCGGTTTGCCGAAGAACGCCTGGGAGGCGTCCTCGATGGCCGTGGTCAGCCAGGACGACATGGCCGGGGCATTCCAGCCGCTGGAGGATTTTTCCAGTGACAACTCGACCTTGGCACCATACGGCGGATCTTCCAGCAGCAGGCGCTCCAGGATCGCGGCAGCCTTTTCCCCACTGAGCGTGGGTGGCAGACGCAGGGAGATCTTCACCGCCGTGGTCGGACGCAACACGTTGCCGGCACTGTCCAGCGCGGGCAGGCCATCGACGCCGGTGATGGACAGGGCCGGGCGCCAGGTGCGGTTGAGCACCAGCTCGGCCAGGTCATCCGACATCGGACTCATGCCGTCCAGGAACGGAAACTTGTCGTAGACCTCGCTACCCATCACCTCGGCCACACGCTTGGCCTGCTCCACCCGTTCGGCAGGAATCTCGACGAACAGTTCGTCGATCTTGATCTTGCCCGTGGTCTGGTCTTCCAGCCGCTCCAAAAGGCTGCGCAGGATGCGGAAGCTTGAGGGCACGATGCCCGAGGCATCACCCGAATGCACGCCTTCAGAAAGCACGTTCACGCGCAGATTGCCCCCGGCCATGCCGCGCAGGGAGGTAGTGCACCAGAGCTGGTCGTAGTTGCCGCAACCTGAATCCAGGCACACCACCAGGGAAGGCTCGCCAATGCGCTCGGCCAGATGATCAACGTAGTGTGGCAAGTCGTAACTGCCCGATTCCTCGCAGGCCTCGATCAGCACCACGCAGCGGCAATGCGGCAGGTTCTGCTGTTGCAGGGCCTGGATCGCGGTCAGGGCACCGAAGATGGCGTAGCCGTCATCGGCGCCACCGCGGCCGAACAATTTGTCGCCACGGATCACCGGTTCCCACGGCCCCAGACCTTCTTCCCAACCGGTCATTTCCGGTTGCTTGTCCAGGTGCCCGTACAGCAACACGCAATCATCACTATCCGTGCCATTGGCCGGAATTTCTATGTAAATCAATGGTGTTCGACCTTCAAGGCGCACCACCTCGACCTCCATGCCGGCAATCGACTGGGCCCTGGCCCAACGCTCCAGCAGCACCACGGCCCGTTCCATATGACCCTTGGCCACCCAGTCTGGGTCGAACAACGGCGACTTGTTCGGGATGCGGATGTACTCGACAAGCTTGGGGACGACTTCGGCATCCCATTTGTCGGAAATGAATTGCTCGAGTTGACGTGAATCCATGGCGTTGTGTTTCCTTACGATGACCGGCTAATTCTAGCGTCTTGGCCTTGCTACTGCCTCCTCCAGGTTCCACCATCTTCACTCCCCGACCATTTCTTGCCCGATGTCCGCTTCCCTGACTTGGCTGTACGCCCGCAACTATCGACGCGAGCGCTGGCGCAACCAGCAAGGTTGGACCCGCGAAATCCTGCGTGTTCCCGCAATCGAGGCCTTTGACTGGCGCGCCTCCATCGCGGAAATCAACCAGAACACCCTGTTTTCACCTTTTCCAGGTTATCGCCGTACCCAGGTACTGCTGCACGGCGAAGGCCTGCGTCTGAGCTTTGCCGATGGCCGCGAGATGCATCTGGGGCCACCCCATGAAAAAACGACGTTCGACGGCGCCGATCTGGCTTCCTGCCAACTTTCCGCCGGGCCGGTCCAGGTCTTCAATGCGATCTGGGATCCGGACCGGATCGAACTGGAGGTGCTGCATCGCCCACTTGTAGGCTCTCTGATCTTTCCCGGCACTGCAGGCGTGCAGTGGCTGCTGCACCTGCTCGCCGGACGCGCCCGCATTGCCGGCAGCAACAACGACGAGTTGGCAGCCGGTGACAGTCTGTGGCTGCGCGGCAACGCGAACCAGCGCACCCTGCTGGAAGGCACTGGCGAGGCTCTGGTGCTGCGCCTGACCGATCGTGCCGCCGCCCAGACCAGCTCACGCCTGAGTCTTCTGCCCAAGCCACCGGAAGAGCCTGACGCTTGACCTTTTTGCCCCGATCCGATCTAATGTCGCGCTCGCCATCGTGCAGCAACTGCACATCCATGCGCGCCTGGCCAAGTAGCTCAGTTGGTAGAGCAGCGGACTGAAAATCCGCGTGTCGGTGGTTCGATTCCGCCCTTGGCCACCATCTTCCGCGCACCGTACGTAGCGAAACAACAACCCCAT
>CAYRJS010000244.1:0-1534 GCA_964424535.1 uncultured Aquimonas sp. | reverse complement strand
CCATTTGGTTCGATGACGTGGTGCATCCGTGCACCACGCCCTGCGGGCCGATGCCGCCAAGCGCCATCGTTCGCGCGTGTTCCCGACACGCGCAGTCCGCCCTTGGCCACCATCTTCCGCGCACCGTACGTAGCGAAACAACAACCCCATCGGTTGATCATAGGGAATCGAACCATTTGGTTCGATGACGTGGTGCATCCGTGCACCACGCCCTGCGGGCCGATGCCACCAAGCGCAGATGAAGCCCAGATAGTCGCGGGAACTCGGGTATCGCGACTCGGTTCGTCAAGGGCATCATGCAGGCATCAGCAACACCCACACCGCACCGCTGCCACCTGCGCGTTCATCGGCCGAGGCGAAGGCAATGACGTCGGCACGGTGGCGCAGGATGCGGTCCAGCATGGACTTCAGCACCGGCCCGGCGCTGCCTGAGCGCAGGCCTTTGCCGTGGATCACGCTGACGCAACGTTTGCCTTCATGCCGGACTTCGGCCAGAAACTGGCGCAATACGGCCTCGGCTTCGACCTGGCCAAGTTGGTGCAGGTCGATTTCGTCCTCGATCGTGTATTGCCCACGTTTAAGCCGTCGCAGCCAGTGTCTGGGGTAACCGTCACGCAGGTACTCGAGCCGATCTCCTGGTCCCAGGATGGCGGCAGCAAACGGTGTCTGACGCAGCTCACGCAGGGCTTCGGCCTCGTCACGCTCGCGTGAGCGCGGACGTGGCGCCGGCGCGGGTCGACGCGGTTGGGGCGCGGTTTCCGCCAGGCGCTGCACCGGGCCGATCGCCTCATGGAACAAGGCGATATCTTCCGGGCTGAGACGTGGCGGGGGCGGTTTGGGCATGCTTCCGGTGCTGGCATCAAGCAGATTCAGGACAAGACCTCGCCCTGCCCGGCCATGTTACCCAAGGTGTTGCTTCGGAGTTGGATCAGCCCGCGTGTGCAGTTCCGGTGGTCTCAAATTGCACGCGCTCGGTCAGGCGGCAGGTCAATTCATAGCTGATGGTACCCGCCGCCGCTGCGACCTCTTCCACGGCCAGATCATCACCCCAGAGCACCACTTCGTCACCGACCTTGGCATCGGGTGCAGCGCTCAAATCCAGGGTGATCAGGTCCATCGAGACCCGGCCGATGATCGGGCAGCGCACTCCACTCACCAGCACTGGCGTGCCGGTCGGGGCGTGGCGCGGGTAGCCATCACCGTAACCAATCGAAGCCACACCAACGCGCAGTGGACGTTCGCAGACATAGGTGCCGCCATAGCCAATGGCTGCTCCAGCTGGTTTTTCCCGCAATGCGACCAAACGGGTCGACAAACGCATGGCCGGACGCAAGCCATCATCACGGGCATTGCGACCGGGCTTGGTGGTCAGGCCATAAAGGGCGCCACCGGGCCGGTTCCAGTCGCCATGGGTGGCCGGGTAATCGAGCGTGGCCACCGAATTGGCCAGCGATACCGGCAGGTCCAGACCAGCGGTAGCCTGACGAAACACGGTCAATTGCCGCTGCATGCTGGTGGTATCGGGTTCGTCGGA
>CAYRJS010000243.1:0-4349 GCA_964424535.1 uncultured Aquimonas sp. | reverse complement strand
TCGTCCTGCCGTGCGAATAGGTCCCGTCGTAGCTTGGTGCGTTTGCCTTCCAGCTCCCGCTGCTGCTTCTGCCGCGTCAGCTTGTCTTCCAGCGTCGGGGCAACCGAGGCGCTGCTGCGCACCTCCTTGATCTGGCGGTCGATTTCCTTGATCTCCTGCTCCAGGCCCAGTTTCAGGTCATCAGCCCACGCGTCCAGCTTCCGGGCTTCCTTCTCGAACCAGGCAAGGCTGCGTTGCTGCACGTCGTGCAGGAGGCGGGTCCTGCGGGCTTCGGTATCGGCGACAAGTTGGGCAGGCAGGTTGCCTTCATCTCCGGCCCTTCCGCTGCCCGCGGGGGAAGGGAGCTGTTCTGCGGGCAGTCGCAGCAGCTTGTCCGGGTCGTCTTCGGGCAGGCATTGGCCATCGGCAGTGGATGCAGCCACCAGCAGGTGTTGCTCCGTCTCCCCTAGCGTCACCACCGTTACCAGTACGGCGGTCAGCCAGCCGGAGTGGCCACGCCAGCGCTCCAGCGATGTCAGGCGCGTGCCGTGCGCGTCGTAGTCGAACTGGAGCCTTGCGGGCGACTTGCCCGGCGTATGCAGGTCGCGGTCGCGGGCCCGTGCAATCAGCGCTTCGGCCAGCGGGTGCCCGAAGCGGTAGAGATGGGCGTCGCCGCTGCGGCGCGGCAGCTCGTAGTGGCCAAGCGGGATGGCGCCTGCGGGTGCGCCTTCGGGCAGACGGTGCAGGTTGAAGCCATGATTTTCGTCGTCGAAGGTGGCGTGCCCGTGCAGTTCGCTGCGGGTCAGCGCCATCAGCAGGCGTTCGTACTTGTCCAGCGTGGCCTTGCCGTCCTCGTCGCGCACGCGCAGCTTGTCCTGCACTTCCTCATCAAAGTGCTCCAGCAGCTTCTGGCGGGTCTGGACCATGGCCTCGTCAATCTCGTCGGCCAGGTCGAGCTGGAGCTGTTCGAAGCCGGCGCGGATGGCTTCCGGGTCGCGGCACTCCCGGTAGATGGCGGCGATGCGGCGCTCGAAATCCACGCCTGAGCCGATGCTGCCCAGTACTTCGTCGCTGGCGCCGAACACGCCGTCGAACAGGCGGAACTTCTGCTCCAGCAGCTCGTAGACCCGGCGATCGGCCTCGTTGCTGCGGTCGACGAAGTTGACCACCACCACGTCGTGCTGCTGGCCGTAGCGGTGGCAACGGCCGATGCGCTGCTCGATGCGCTGGGGGTTCCAGGGCAGGTCGTAATTGATGACCAGCGAGCAGAACTGCAGGTTGATGCCTTCGGCCCCGGCCTCGGTGGCGATCATCACGGTGCCGCGTTCGCGGAAATGTTCGACCAGTGCGGCGCGGGTGTCGGCGGTTTTCGAGCCGGTAATGCGGTCGCTGCCGGCATGGCGCTGCAGCCAGTCCTTGTAGATGGCCTGGGCGCGGGCGTCGCTGTTGGTGCCGTTGAACAGCACGATGCCTTCGCCCCAAGGGGTGTCCGCCAGCAGCTCCAGCAGATAGTCCTGGGTGCGGCGGGATTCGGTGAAGATGATGGCTTTCCTGGCCGCGCCCAGACGCTCCAGCTCGGCGAAGGCCTTGTCCAGCGCAAGCAGCAAGGCCTGGCCCTTGGCGTTCTGGCGGATGCTGCTGGCCAGTGCCTTGAAGCTGCGCAGCTCGTCGATTTCGGCGGCGATGGCGGCGCGCTCTTCCTCACTGGCCGATGCCGCCTCGATGGCGTCGTCTTCCGGCCGCCATTCGTCGGCGGTTTCGTCCAGCGATTCGTAATCCTCGTCCAGCGCATCGGCCAGATCGGGGATCGCCGGCAGGGCATCCAACTCGGCCTGCAACCGGTTGGCCATGGTGTCCAATGCACCAGCAATCGCATGCGACGAGGACGCCAGCAGCTTCCACAGCACCAGCGAGATGAGCTGGCGCTGGCCGTCCGGCAGGGCCTTGAGCCCGGGACGGCGCAGGTAGTCGGCGACCTGTGAGGACAGGGCCTGCTCGTCCGCGGTGGGCGTGAAGTCCTGCACGATGGCCTTGCGTGCGGTGTAGGGCACGTACTGCTGCACCTGCCGGCGCAGGGTGCGCAGGCAGATGGTGTCCAGCCGCTCGCGCAGGACGCGGAGGGCGGATTCGCTGCGCGCACCGGAAAACTGGCTGCGGAAGCTGTCCAGGTCGCCGAAGACACGCTCGTCGATCATGCTGACCAGTCCATACAGCTCCAACAGCGAGTTCTGCAGCGGCGTGGCGGTCAGCAGCACCTTGGCATCCACATGCTCCAGCGCATCGCGCAGGGTGCGGGCGATGACGTTGCCGGGCTTGTAGACGTTGCGCAGGCGGTGGGCTTCGTCCATCACCACCAGATCCCAGTCGATGTGCCTGAGGTCGTCGGCCTTGGCCTTGGCGAACTGGTACGAGCAGATGACCGGGCCACTGTCGTACTGGAAGGGCCGCGCGTTGCCCGCCTTGCGCAGGGCGTTGTAGTTCTTTGCCTCCAGGATCAGGCCCTGCAGGTTGAACTTGTCCTGCAATTCCTGGTGCCACTGCTTGCGCAGGTTGGCCGGGACGATGATGAGAATCCGGCGCTTGCGCTCGGCCCAGTGCTGGGAAATGACCAGCCCGGCCTCGATGGTCTTGCCCAGGCCCACCTCGTCGGCAAGGATCACCCCGCGCGACAGCGGGTTGCGGCAGGCAAACAGGGCTGCATCGACCTGATGCGGATTCAGGTCGATGGTGGCATCGACCAGCGTCGCGCCCAGAGATTCGACGCTGCCGCTTTCTGCACGGCGCGTGAGCTGCCAGGCGATGTATTGCGCCTGATGTGCGGTCAGTCCCGGACCCGTCATGAATTCTTTCCCCCCTGCAGGGCTAGTGTCGCCAAAATCGATCTCCGATGCGATAGCGCGAATCGCGCCATGAGCTCAACCTTTCTCCGCTCGCAACCACATCCACGGCACAAGGGCGCAATCTGCAAGCGGACGCGTGCATGCAAAGCCTTCTGTTGTTTCAGCACTCCTCGGCAATGTACTGCAGGCGCTCGACCACCACGTCGGTACGGTCAGCATCGTTGATGAGGCCGTGCAGGCAGTTGATCAAATCGGGGTTGGCAAGCAAGCCGGCAATGATCCGACTGACGAACCGGCGTAGCGGTGCGGTCGAATTCTACAGTTCGGTCACCAGTTCCGGGCGGCCATCGACGATGTTGAGCACGTCTTCAAGGTCATGGCTGGACATGAAAACAGAGCTGGCCCCACTCGTTTGAACAGGGTCGCCGTATTCAATACGTGGATGACCCGCAGGATGAAATCACCTTCGACAAATGCTTGGGATGTTGCGTGGTTACAAACTGTTCTGGGTGGATATCTCGAAGAAAGAAGGGGGGAGGTAATTGTCTTGTAATCCAACAACAGTCCGTAGGCGCAGATAGAGGGCAGCTTCAAACCGTCTGGCGCAGAGCCGCTTCTGATTCTCTCTATGGCGCAGCGTATGGATGAATAACGGCGGGTCGAAAGATCATCGCCTTATGGGGAATTGGGGCAAGGAGTGCGTTTTATTCAGCGTCAAATCGTTGCAAAAATTAACAGTTTGACGACGGGCACTTGCAGGTGCCCGTCGCCATTTGGAGCAGCGAAAGGAGCAGTGAGTGCTGCCTGGATGGCGCACAATGCTCCTCGGAAGCGGGCACTGCTCCACACCCGTAGCCAAGGAGAGTGCTTTCGAATGGCGCAATCGGGCGCGTGGTCGAGGGCGAGGCGGACTGGGGCAAAGGCCGGCGGCGCTTGACGCCCAGGGGCAATAAATCGCCATTGGTGATTGACGCAGCATGTCGCGTATCCTGCTGGTGCAATGGCAGCGGATTGACCGATGGCCCAATACGCGAATCCTCAAGAAAAATGGGCGGTTTGGCCCAGCAGGCAGTTATCTGCCCAGATAGTGCGTGGTGATGCTCTCCCTGCTGTGGCCCAAGGCTTCGGCGGTTTCCAAGCGTGCATGGCGCTCGATGGCCCGGTCCACCGGAGCTGGTCCACCACGCACAGGCGAGGGATAGCGGGCCAATGCTTCGAAATAGGCGTTGGCAAACTCATGCCGCAATCCATGTGCAGTCATGCCGTTGTGCCTGGTGACGCCTGCCTTGCGCAGCACCGCATAGAGCCGGTTTTTGGCCTGCTTGAGCGTAAGAGCTTCCGGTGCAATTGAAGCATCCGGGCCAGATACGAACATCTTCGCGTCATCAAGCGCTTTGCGCTGTCCGGGTTCCGTAATCTTGAGGGTGCGCTGGCGTCCGCCTTTGGTGCCCCGAGTAACGTCCACGACCTGTCCAAGATCGGCCACCCATGGGCGAAACATCAGCGATTCCCTCACCCGAAGGCCGAGCG
>CAYRJS010000242.1:0-4383 GCA_964424535.1 uncultured Aquimonas sp. | reverse complement strand
GCGCACATTGCCCCGACTCTGGCGCTGCATCGGCTTGCCTGTCGCGCCGACCGCGTCGTCAGTGAGGCGGGTGAAGCGCCGCGTCTTGCCCGCAGCTTTGATGTCCTGCCGCGCGGCACAGTGCCGGTAGCGGCCTTGACCCGCCAGCACGATGCCGGCGATGCCCTGCAGTTCACCTGGCTGCGTGCCGATCCGGCCAGTGTGCGTCCGGATATGGCCTCGGCACGGTTGCTGGCCTGTGGTGATCTGGATATTTCCGCCGAGGAATGCGAGGCCTTGCTGGCGCCCTTGCGTCCGTTGTTCGGCGATGAGGGATTCCCCATCTCCGCGCCGGTGCCTTCGCGCTGGTATCTGTGCCTGCCGCAGGATGCGCGTCTGCCGGAATTTGCCCCACCCGAGGCGGTGTTTGGCGATGATCTGTTCGCCTACCTGCCCGAGGGTGATGGTGGACGTCGCTGGCGACGTCTGCTCAACGAAGCCCAGGTCGTGTTGCACAACCACCCGATCAATGCCCGCCGCGTAGCTGCCGGCAAACTGCCCATCAATTCGTTGTGGTTCTGGGGCGGCGGGCGGCTACCCGACCATGTACGCAGCTCTTATGCCGAAGTGCACAGCGATGATGTGGTCGTGGCGGCACTGGCTGAACGAGCCGGGGCGCGTCTGGCCGCGATACCGGCAGCCTGGCCCGATGCATTCTCGCCTTTGGGAATGGTGGCGCGTATGGAGCAGGATCAGGACCGGCGCATGCTGCACAGCCTGGGAGTGGACGATACGGACCAGCACGACAGGCTGTTCGATTTTCGTCATCTGAGCGATATCGCCTGGCTGGATAGCCAATGGCTGGAACCGGCCATGCGTTCCGTGGCTGCGGATCACCTGGCTGCGCTGGAACTGGATTTTGGCGATGGCCTGCTGTTGCGCTGGCAGCGTCACCACCGTTGGCGCGTCTGGCGGCGGCATTTGCCGGCATGAATTCAAGCACGCAGATCCGGCGACGCGTCGTTCCCGTCACCGGCAACTGGCCAAGCTCGGTGCATCCGGTGCTGCAGCGGGTCTATGCCGCCCGAGGTGTGACCGATAGCGCACAGATACGCCATCGCTTGGCCGGCCTGCTGTCGCCGGCGCTGCTCGGGGGGCTGGATCGCGCCGTTGAACTGCTGGCCGATGCCATCGCCCGCGATCTGCATATCTGCGTGATCGGCGATTTCGACGCCGATGGTGCCACCGGCACCGCCGTTGCCGTGCGCGGTCTGCGTTTGCTGGGAGCGCGCCATGTCAGTTATCGCGTACCCCATCGCATCATCCACGGCTACGGCCTGTCGCCAGCGCTGGTCGCCGATCTGGCCGATCGTGCCCCCAATCTGCTGCTCACCGTGGATAACGGCATTGCCTGTATGGCCGGTGTCGATGCGGCCCACGCCGCGGGCATGCGCGTGATCGTCACCGATCACCATTTGCCCGGCGCGCAGTTGCCGCAGGCCGATGCCATCGTCAATCCGAACCTGCACGGTGATGGTTTTCCCAGCAAGGCCCTGGCCGGGGTCGGGGTGATGTTCTACCTGTTGCTGGCCTTGCGCGCACACCTGCGCGGGCAGGGCACGTTTGCCGGAACAAAAGAGCCGGATCTTTCCACCCTGCTGGATCTGGTCGCGTTGGGCACCGTCGCCGATATGGTGCCGCTGGATGAAAACAACCGCATTCTCGTCGCTGCCGGCCTCAAGCGCCTGCGGGCGGGTGTGGCACAGGCGGGTTTGCGGGCATTGATGCAGGTGTCCGGGCGAACGCCTGAGCGTATCGGCAGCGCCGATCTGGGTTTTGCCCTGGGTCCGCGCATCAATGCTGCCGGTCGTCTCGAAGACATGGCTCTGGGCATCGAATGTCTGTTGGCTGACGATGAAGCCACAGCCTTGCGTCTGGCGAGCCAGTTGGATGCCATCAACCGCGAGCGCCGTGACCTGCAGGATCAGATGCTGCAACAAGCCGAAACCATGGCTGCGACCTGCATCGCCAGTATCGAGGCCGGGGGCCATGGCGAGGCCGCGCTGTGCGTGTTCGATGAGGACTGGCATCCGGGCGTTGTCGGCCTGGTGGCTTCGCGCCTGAAAGAACGCGTGCATCGTCCTGTGATCGCTTTTGCGCCCGGTGGCGATGATGGTTTCCTGCGCGGTTCCGCACGCTCGATCCCCGGCTTTCATATTCGCGATGCCCTGGCCGACATTGCCGTCGTGCAACCTGATCTCATCGCCCGTTTCGGTGGTCATGCCATGGCCGCCGGTCTGTCGCTGGCCCCGGAAAACCTCGATGCCTTCCGTACTGCTTTTACCTCTTTGGCCGCAGAACGTCTTGATGCCGCCACGCTACGGGCCGAACTATTGAGCGACGGCGCCCTGGCTCCGCAAGACATGAGCCGCGACCTGGCCGAACAGATCCGCGATGGCGGCCCCTGGGGTCTGGGTTTTCCCGAACCGGTATTCGACGACGCATTCATCGTCGCCGGCTGGCGCGTGGTCGGCAACAACCACCTCAAACTGCAATTGCGCCACGCCGACTCGGGCCTTCCCATCGACGCCATCCACTTCAGCGGTTTCGACGGCAGCCCACCTGCGACACGCCTGCATCTGGCCTATCAACTGGAAACCGATGACTACCGCGACCGCTGCGGCATCCAGCTTCTGGTGCGACATCGGATTGATCTGACCTGAGCCTGATTCTCCGCTCGCGGGAAGAAAATACCCGGCTCGGGTGTTACACCCTACGAGCGTGGCAGTTCCGCGCATTGGGAGATGAATGATGCAACGTGGCTATTGGGTGTTTCTGGTGGCATTCTCGCTGGTGGTGGCCTTGCTGGCATTCGTGGTTTTCTCGATATTTGACGAGGGCGGACAGGATCAGGATTTGATCCGGGTGCAGCAGGTCAAGACCTACTCGGTGCCGCTGGAACGGGCTGAATCCATACGCGATGCGCTGAGTACCGTGCTTCTGGCAACGCGCGAGGGAGCACAACCACTGGGGCAGGCCAGCTTGCCCATGCCGGGAGTACTCCTGGTGGCAGCACCCGCCACGATGCAGCCTTCCATTGAAACGGCAATCCGGCAGCTTTCCGAGGGTGCCGATTCGATCGATGAGGCCGCGTTATCGCGCAGTTTTGCCTTTGATATCCTGGTGTTCGAGGCCGCCCCGGAGGCTCAGGCCGACGATGCGGAATTGCAAACGCTGCAACCTGTGCTCGATCAGGCCCGCGAGATCTTCGGACTCGACAAACTGCGTGTCGTGAACCGGATTACCCTGGTCGGAAGCAATAATGCTTCTTCAACGGATAGGTGGCTTTACGCCGCGACAAACAGCCTGAGTGCAGAAATCAACTCGCTATCGGTGACAGCGGATGGAGTCAACGTGGGTTTGGCCCTGTCCTGGCCTGAAAGCCGCACTCATTTCTCCTCCAATCTGACATTGCGCAACGACCAGTGGCAGGCCATCGGCTTGCTTGGCCGGGATGGTGCCGACACCCCCGAGCGCTTGCTGCTGGTACGCCAGCGTCCTGTCGATGCGACACCGTGATATCGCGGCATGGCCTTGCAGGCTGCTGACGTTGAAGCGTGCTATCAGCGTGTGGAACAGGGTTTGTTCAACGTGTTGCTGCGCATGCTTTGGGATGTGCCGGCCTGTCAGGATGTGATCCAGGAGGCGTTCTTGAAACTCTGGTCGCAGCGTACGCGCTTGCGGGCAGATGATCTGGATGCCTTGGCCTACACCACCGCCATCAATCTGGCGCGCAATCGCTTGCGTTGGCAGCGTTTGCGGCACTGGGTGGGATTGGAAGTTCTTGATGAATCGGGCGGGCACAACGATGGCATGAATGCAGACCTTCTGACCTTGCGCCAAGCGCTGGCGGATATCGATGGGCGTGATCGTGAAGTATTGCTGTTGTCCGAATATGCCGGCTTCAATACCCGCGAATTGGCGATGATCCTGGGTATCGCCCCCGGCACGGTGGGATCACGTCGACATCGGGCGTTGAAGCGACTGCGTCAACACATGGGGGAGCGTGAACATGACGGAAAATGAGAAAAGCAGCGATCTTCCGGGTTGGGCAACCATCGCGCCTCCGCCGGGTGGGCTGGAACGCCTGCGCCATACGATCCGGCGTGCTCCATCACCCGAACCATCGGTATGGATGCTGGCACTTGGTGGGGCGATCAGTGCCGCAATCATGCTTGCCACGGTGTCGTTCCTGTTTGACATGCGCCAGCAATCGGTATCGGTTCAGCGCATCGTGGCGCAGGCTCAGGCCTACCAGAAGACCACCCATACGTTTGTACCTGTGGCGGGCGACGAGACTGCGCCGATACGCGTGTATGTGGCGCTGCCAATGGATGTGGTGAA
>CAYRJS010000241.1:0-4416 GCA_964424535.1 uncultured Aquimonas sp. | reverse complement strand
ACATGGATCCTGATCCGAACCTGCGTCATCAGGTGCTGGCCCGCTCCCGGCGTTCCTTGTGGTTGGCCCAGAATCATCCCCTGACGGCTCTGCCCCAGGTCGGCTTGCGTGATGTCATGGGCTATCCCTATATCCAGTTGACCGTGGACGAGGGTGAGGAATCCACCCGGCGCTACTGGCGAAGTGCCGGTCTGGAACCCGATATCGCCTTTCGTACTTCCACCCTGGAGGCCCTGCGCGGACTGGTGGCACACGGCTTTGGCGTCACCATCCTGTCCGATATCGTGTATCGACCCCTGTCGCTGGAAGGCCGGCGCATCGAAAGCCGCAGCGTCACCGATCTGATTCCACCGATGGAAGTGGGCCTGGTGATGCGGCGCAATGACGCCCTGGAGCCGGTGCCACGCGCTTTCCAGCAATTTCTGGTGTTTGCCTGCGCGGCCTTGCCGGAGTCGATCTTGCGCTAGTGTGGTGTCTCGCAAATACCATCAAACAATTCCGGTGTCTTTCACTGCGATGCGGCGTTACTCGTCGTCGCCGTAGCACCACTACGACGCCTCCTCGTGCCTTGCCTCACAGCGAAATCCATCCGGAATTTCATCGCGTTACTTGCGAGACACCACACTGGATTCCGGCCATGGACTTGCATCAGTCAAACAGTTTCAACAGGATACGGCTTGATTCTGACTTTTTTGCCTGGATGAACCGATGACAGCACCCCACGGCCACCGCGCCGGTTCCCGCCTTGATGATCCACGCCAACATCCGGCTCAGGCCGGGGTGTTGGTCGATGTCCACACCGGCTTGCAGCAGCTTCGCATCAGCCGTCACCCGATTTTCGGAGGGCAGTTGTTTCTGGATGACGACCTGCAGATTTCCGAATCGGATGCGGCCTATGGCATGGCCATGGTCAGCCCCGTGTTGGGCCTGGAGCGGCTGCATCATGTGGCGATACTGGGAGGGGGTGATGGTGGGGTGTTGTATGAGTTGTTGCGCAGCCTGGAACCGCTGGGACCCTTGCCGCGGGTGACGATGGTGGAGATCGATGGCCAGGTGATCGAAGCCTCACGCCAGCACCTGCCCGCCGTATGCGGCGATGCCTTCGAGCGCTCCGAGGCTACCCTCGTGGTCGGTGATGCGTTTGCCTGGATCGAGCGGGCACGCGATCTGGATGCCGTCATCTATGACCTGACCATGGACCCGGTGCGTGAAGGACAGACCCGCGAGGCCTTCATGCGCGAGATTCTGGCCAAGATCGGCCGGGCTCTGCGACCAGGTGGCGTGTTCAGCATGCAGTGCTGTGGTCATGGCCGCGACGATCCGCGTGATCGGGCCGACCGCCGGACTTTGTTGCCGCTGATACGGACCGCCGTGGATGGACATTTTTCCGACCGCTGCGAGCAGGACGTGCTGATTCCTTCCTATCGCGATCTGTGGACCTTCCTGAGTGCGCGCAAATCCGCGTGAGTGTGAGTGATGGATCGGCGCATGGGGTGTCACGGGACCGGTGATATTGCCTCGGGCTGGGTGTGGATATTTTCCAGGAGATCTCGCGCCTCGCGGGTGCGTGGATGGTCGGGTCCCTGGCGCGATTCAAGCAGAGGCAGGGCCGTTTCCAGCTTGTCGCGCGCGGCCTCGATATGGCCTGCCGCCAGGTCTACTTTGGCAGCGTTGACCAGCATGACCGGCCAGGTCGGAGCATTGGGGCCGAGGATGTCCGGGGCCAGACGCAGAAGCTGGTCGAAGGTGTCACGGGCGGCCATGACCTGGCCCGTTTTCAGCAACAGCATGCCGCGGGCATTGCGCGCGGCCAGGGTATCGCGATTGGCCTGGCCGTGTTCCATGGCGATGACTTCATCGGCCAGGGCCAGGGCTTCGTCGTTGCGATCGAGCTTGTCGAGGCTGGAAATCAGCATCACGCGCGCGACCAGGGCATCGTTGCCGTCGCTTTCATCACGCCGGGCCCGGATTTCCAGGGCGTGACGCAACAAGGGCTCGGCTTCAGTTGGTCGATTCAAGGTGTTGTAGGCCGCCGCCAGTTGCATTCCGGAACCGAGCGTCAGCGGGTGGTCTTCGCCATAGCGTTCGCGACGGGCCTCGTACACCTGGGCATACCAGTTCACGGCCTGATCGAGGTGGCCCTGGCGATGCAAGGCCTGACCCAGAACCTTTTTGGTGTACAGCGTTTGCGGATGATCGGGGCCGAGACGGCTGGATTCGGATTCGAGCACCTGACGGATCAGGACCTCGGCTTCGGCAAAACCGTTGCTGTGCAGCAGGGCATAGGCGAGGTTGTGACGCAACACGTCGGTGAGTTCGGTTGCATCTTCAAGTGTTGGCAGCAAGGGGGAGGCGAGCAGTTCCCGGTCCAGGGCGATGGCCGCTTCCACTTCGCCGGTTTCTTCCAGAGCCTGGGCCCGTACCACCTGTGTGCGCAGGGTCACGGCCCGGGCCCAGTCGGCATCGATCTGTCCCAGGCTGGCTTCCAGGGCCAGAGCCTGGTCGATGGCCGTATCCGGCTGGTTGCTGCGCAGCAGATCTTCGATGCGGGAAAACCGCAAATCGGCCACTTCCGGACTGGTGTTGCCAAAGCCCTGCTCCAGCCAGTTCTGGCCCCGGTCGAAGAAGGCTTGGGCCACGGTCGTTTCACCCAGGCCGCTCCAGGTCCGGCCGAGTAGTGTGGCCACTTGCCCGGCCGTGCGTGGCGGGATGGTTTCGCTTTCCAGGGTTTGGCCAGCGGCTTCGAGAACCTGACGCAAGGGCATGTCCGGGGAACCGCCCAATTCCGGATCGGCCTGGGTCAGCATCTGTTCGACGAAGGTATTGACCGCGGTCAGTTCGGCAGCCCGGGACTGGGCTTCGGCCAGGGCCGTGCGCGCGCGTTGCGCAGCCAGGGTGCTGACGGTGGTAGCCGCGACCAGGGCCAGAAACACGATGGCGGCAGCGGTACTCAGGGCTCGGTGGCGACGCACGAAACGACTGGCGCGGTAAGCCAGCGTGGGCGCACGCGCCTGCACCGGACGATGTTCGAGCAGACGTTGCAGGTCGGCAGCAAATTCACCGGCATTGGCATAACGGCGTGGTGCTTCCTGGGCCAGGGCCTTCATCACCACCCGATCCAGATCGCCCTGGGCGGCGGGAGTGATGTGCTGCAGGCGTGGAGGCTGTTCGTGGCACACGATGTCCAGGGCCTCGAACAGGCTCGATGTGCTCAAGGCCGGATGCGGCAGGCGGCCGCTGAACAATTCGTAGGCGATCACGCCCAGAGCGTAGACATCGCTGCGGGCATCGATGGCATCGACCTGCCCCGACAGTTGCTCCGGACTCATGTAGGGCACGGTGCCGATGACCTGGCCGGCCTGGGTCATGTGTTTGGGATCGTCGTGCAGGCGGGCGACACCGAAATCGAGCACCTTGGGCTGGCCATCGGCACCGATCAGGATATTGCCGGGCTTGAGGTCACGATGGATCACGCCGCGTTCGTGGGCGTGCTGGACGGCCTGGCAGATGGCGAGCAGAAGTTTGAGCCGGGTGTTCTGGTCCGGGCGGTTGCGCTCGATCCAGGTGCGCAAGTCCGGCCCGCGAACCAGCTCCAGCGCCAGCCAGGGCATGGGCAGGCCGGCAATCACGTCTTCGCCGGCGGCGTAGATGCGGGCGATGCCGGGGTGCTCCATCTGCGCCAGCAGTTCGACTTCGCGACGAAAACGCTGACGGGCGTGGCCGGCCAGACCGCGTACCACCTTCAGGGCGACCTCGCGGGGCGGGTTGGTTTCGCGTGCCAGATAAACCCGGCCCATGCCGCCTTCGCCCAGCAAACCGAGGATCCGGTAAGGGCCGATCCGATCCGGCAGGATGAGAATCGGATCGCCGTCGGTACCCAGCGGGGAGGTGGTGTCTGTCATGGTGAGGTTCCGTCGCGTGTCGTGCTTGAAGCCATCCGGCGTTGCTACATCCTGCCATGACCGTCGGGCCAGCGGGTGTCGGGGTGGCGCTTCCAGGGTGGATGCCGGAACACGATATAATGCTTGGCTGTCATTTCCATGCGTACCCTTGTCCGGTGCGGTCTTGCCCATGTCCGATTCCATTTCGCCGGCGCGCCGGCGGCGCACGTTTGCGATCATTTCCCACCCCGATGCCGGCAAGACCACCTTGACGGAGAAGTTCCTGCTGTTTGGCGGAGCAATCCAGATGGCCGGTTCGGTCAAGGGCCGCAAGGCCGCGCGTCATGCCACTTCGGACTGGATGAAAATGGAGCAGGAACGCGGTATTTCCGTGACCAGTTCGGTGATGCAGTTTCCCTACCACGATTGCGTGGTGAACCTGCTCGACACCCCCGGTCACGCCGACTTTGGCGAAGACACGTACCGCGTGCTGACGGCGGTGGACTCGGCGCTGATGGTGATCGACGTGGCCAAG